>JAEVZA010000287.1 GCA_023392475.1 Actinomycetes bacterium
GGCGGGTTCCCGGGCGGCGGCGGGTTCCCCGGCGGCGGCGCGACCTCGACCGGCGGTGGGTCGTGAGCGCCCCGCCCGTCATCGAGCTCCACGACGTGACCAAAACCTACCGGACCGGCTCGATCGACGTCGCCGCCCTCGCGGGCGTGTCGGCCCGGATCGAGCAGAACGAGTACGTCGCCATCATCGGGCCCTCGGGGTCCGGCAAGAGCACCCTGATGCACATCCTCGGCTGCCTCGACGTCCCGAGCGACGGCATCTACCGCTTGGTCGGCCACGACGTGCAGGAGCTCGACGAGGACCGGCTGGCGGACGTCCGCAACCTGTTCATCGGGTTCGTCTTCCAGCAGTTCAACCTGCTCGGCGAGCTGTCGGCCTGGCGCAACGTCGAGCTCCCGCTCGTGTACGCGGGCGTGGGCACCGCGGAGCGGCGTGAGCGGGCGCTCGACGCGCTCGACGAGGTCGGGCTGTCGAGCCGGGCCGAGCACAAGCCGGGGGAGCTGTCCGGTGGCCAGCAGCAGCGGGTCGCCGTGGCGAGGGCCCTGGTGACGTCACCGGCGCTGATCCTCGCGGACGAGCCGACGGGCAACCTCGACTCGTCGTCGTCGGCCGACGTGCTCGAGCTCATCGACGACCTCCACGGCGAGGGCCGGACGATCGTGCTCATCACCCACGAGACCGAGGTCGCCGACCGGGCGGAGCGCGTCATCCAGATCCGGGACGGCCTCATCACCGGCGACACCGGCGACGGCGAGGGCACGGACGACCGGGGCCTCGCCACCGCGGGGGTGACCCGATGAGGTGGCAGGACACGCTCCGGACGGCGGGCGACGCGGTGCGCGCCCACCGGCTCCGTTCCGCCCTGACGATGCTCGGCATCCTCATCGGCATCAGCGCCGTCGTGCTCACGGTCGGCCTCGGCGCCGGCGCGCGGGCCGACGTGCGCGACCAGATCGACCAGCTCGGACGCAACGTGCTGGTGGTCTCGCCGGGCAGCTCCACGTCGTCCACGGGCAGCCGCGGCGGCTTCGGCACGGCGTCCACGCTGACCGTGCAGGACGCCGAGGCGCTCGACTCGAAGGTGTCGGCGCCCGACGTCGCCGCCGTGGCACCGGTGTCGACGACGTCCGCGTCGCTGACCGCCGGCACCCAGAACTGGACGACCACGCTCACCGGCACGACCGCGGGCTGGAAGGACGTGCGCTCCCGCAAGGTGGAGGAGGGCCGCTTCATCACGGACGCCGACGAGGCGAGCGCGGCGACCGTCGTGGTGCTCGGGCCCGACACGGCCCAGGAGCTGTTCGGCAGCAGCGCCGCGGCCGTCGGCCGGACCGTCACCTACGACGGCACGAACCTCCAGGTCGTCGGCGTGCTCAACGAGCTGTCGTCGTCCGAGTCGACGAGCAACAACGACCTGGCGGTCGTGCCGCTGAGCACCTACCAGCAGCGCCTCGTCGGCGGCACCAACCGCGAGTCGGTCAGCTCCATCTACCTGAAGGCGACGGGCGCGGAGACGTTGTCGGCGGCCTACCAGCAGACGGACCGGCTGCTGCTCAACCTGCACGGCATCACGACCGCGTCGGACGCGGACTTCAGCATCGCCACCCAGGAGTCCATCGTCGAGGCCGCCTCGTCGGTGGACGACACCCTGGGCGTCATGCTCGGCGGCATCGCCGTGATCTCGCTGCTCGTGGGCGGCATCGGCGTGATGAACATCATGCTGGTGTCCGTCTCCGAGCGGATCCGCGAGATCGGCCTGCGCAAGTCGCTCGGCGGCCGCCCCCGCTCGATCCGTCGGCAGTTCCTCGCCGAGGCCAGCATCCTCGGTGCCGCCGGCGGCGTGCTCGGCGTGGGCGCCGGCCTGCTCGGCGCCGCCGTCCTCCCCCACCTCGCCGACACCCGGATCGTCCTCTCGGTGCAGGTCGCGGCGCTCGCCATCGCCATCGCCGTCGCCATCGGCGTCGTGTTCGGCGTGTACCCGGCCAGCCGGGCGGCACGGCTCGCCCCCATCGACGCACTCAGGAGCGAATGATGTCCTCCGTCCCCGCCCACCCCGACGACGCGGGTCTCCCCGGCCGCCGGTCGGCCCGATCCGCGGTGACCATCGACGGCCGAGCGCCCGCGGTCGACGCACCCGACGACGGAGCGGCCGGCGGCGGCGCCGCCGACGACAGCGTCGAGCGCCGCATCGCCCGCGTCTTCGGCGACGACGGCGGACGGCGCCGGCATCGCTGGGTGACCGCGCTGGTGGCCGTCGTCGTGGTCGCGCTGGTCGCCGGCACCGTCCTGTACCTGCGCGCCGGCGACGCCGCGGCGGACCGGTACGTGACGGCCACGGCGTCCGACGCGGACGTGGCGAGCCGCTTCCAGAACGTGGCCTCGATCGTGCCCGTCACCCAGGCCGCGGTCTCCTTCCCCGTGTCCGGGACCGTGCAGGGCGTGGACGTCGCACTCGGCGACGAGGTGGCGGTCGGCCAGCAGCTGGCCACGCTCGACACGGGCTCGCTGACGGACGCGCTGCACCAGAAGGAGGCGACGCTCGCCCAGGCGCAGCTGACCCTGCAGAAGGCGCTGGACGGGGAGTCGAGCTCGTCGTCGACGCCGCAGGGCTCCGGTTCCTCGCCCACGAGCGGCACCGGGACCTTCAGCTCCGCCACCACCGGCAGCTCGGGGAGCACGTCCGACATCGTGCTCGTCAGCGCCACGCAGGCCTCGGGGCAGGGCGCGAGCGACCAGGCCGCGATCGCGGCGGCGCAGCAGGCCGTCGTCGCCGCGCAGCAGCAGGTCGACGCCGCGATGAGCGCCGCGGACCAGGCGATGCAGACCGCGACGACCGTGTGCAGCTCGGCGGGCTCCGGCGGATCCGGCGGCGGTGGATCTGGCGCCGGCACGACGACCACCACGACGCCGTCGCACGACGCCGCGGCCTGCACGGCGGCGCTCCAAGAGGTGCAGGCGGCCCAGCAGCAGGTCGCCAGCGCCCAGCAGCAGCTCGCGGCGGCCTCCACGACGCTCGATCAGCTGCTCGCCGCCCAGGCCGCCAGCGGTTCGGGTGGCTCGGGGGGTTCGGGTGGATCCGGCGGATCGGGCGTCCCGAGCGGGACGGGCGGCTCCGGCGGCTCGGGGGGCACCCCGAGCGGCACGAGCGGGGACACGGGCACGACGACGACATCGCCGTCCGCCGCCGAGCTGGTGGCCGACCAGAAGGCGGTCGACGCCGCCGAGGCCGCGGTGACGGTCGCCCAGCAGGCCATCGCCCAGGCGACGATCCACTCCCCGATCGCCGGCACGGTCGTGGCGGTCGGCGTCGCCGCCGGCGACACCGTCTCCGCGGGGTCGTCGACGCAGACGATCACGATCCAGGGCGACCGCGGCGACGAGGTCGTCACGGCGGTCGGGCTCGAGGAGATCGGCAAGATCGCCGTCGGGCAGTCGGCGTCGCTGGTGCCGGACGGCAGCCACCAGGCCCTCCAGGGCAAGGTGGTCGCGATCTCGACGGTGCCCGACTCCTCGGGCAACAGCACCACCTTCCAGGTGACCATCGGCCTCGACGACCCGTCGGCGAAGCTCGGCAACGGCGCGACCGGCACCGTCACGATCACCACCGCGTCGGCGACGAAGGCGCTGACGGTGCCGACCTCGGCCGTGCGCAGCACGGGTCGAGGGCACTCGGTGACCGTCCTGGACGACGGCGCCACCAAGACGGTCGAGGTCGGGATCGGCGTCCTGGGCAGCGAGCGCACGGAGATCACGAGCGGCATCGAGGAAGGCGCCGTCGTGGTGCTGGCCGACGCCGACGAGGCGTTGCCCAACTCCGCGACCGACAGCTCGAGCTCGACCTCGGGGAGCGGCAACCGGTCCCAGTTCCCCGGCGGCGGCACGTTCCCGGGTGATGGCGGCGGGGGCTTCACCCCACCGAACTTCACCAGGGGCGGCTGAGGCCGGGCTCACCCTCCCAGCCGACGTCCAGGTTCCTCCCGGGGAACGCACATCCAGACCCGACACGATCGCCGACGACCCATCGCAGCGGGTCGACGACAGATGGAGACAGCACCATGACCACGACCACACCGATCGACCGGCGGACGAGACGACCGCACCGGCACCGCGGACGGATGCTCGTCGCCGCCGGGCTCCTGCTCCTGGCACCGCTCGTCGCCGCGGCCTGCGGCGGCGGCGACGACAGCGCCGGCGCCTCCAACGGCTCGAACGGGTCCAGCGCGTCCCAGGGGGACATGGAGGCGTACCGCGCCTGCCTCGCCGAGAACGGCGTGAACCTGCCGCAGGGCGGGCAGGCCGGTGAGGGCCAGCAGGGCGGCGGCACCCCGCCGTCGTTCGACCAGTCGGCCATGCAGCAGGCGCAGACCGCCTGCGCGAGCCTCCGACCCCAGGGCGGGTTCGGCGGCGGCAACGGCCAGGGCTTCCAGGAGTACCTGTCCTGCCTGTCCGAGAACGGCGTCGACACGTCGCAGTTCCCGCAGCCCGGCCAGGGCGGCCAGAACGGGCAGCCGCCGAGCGGGCAGCCGCCGACCGACGGCTCCGGCCAGCCGCCGGCGGGTGGGTACGGGGCCCCGGGCGGCGGGCAGGGCGGTGCGCCGTTCGGCCTGGACAGCTCGGACCCGACCGTCGCCAAGGCGATGCAGGCCTGCCAGGACAAGATGCCGCAGCGGGGCCAGGGCGGCCCCGGCGCGCAGGGCGGCGGCTCGCAGGGCGGCGACGCCACGACGACCACCGTCCCGAGCACGTGACCTGACGATCCCCACCCCGACGCGGCGGGCACGCCCGGTCGGCGCAGCGGCAGCTGCCCCGGTCGGCGTGCCCGTCGTGTCGCGCCTCCCACCCGTTCCCATGACGATCCGCGCTGCCAGGCAGCACGAAGCATCGTCAGAACGCGCCGGGCGCCGCTCAGCCGATGGGGGTGGCGAGCTCCGCGGCGTTCGCGAACATCACGCGGTCGACGTCGGCCTGCGAGTACCCGGCCTGGTCGAGGTCCTCGACGTACGTGAGCGGCTCGGCCAGCCCCTCGGCGTGGGGCCAGTCGGAGCCGAACACGATGCGGTCGATGCCGATGATCTGCGCGAGCTCGGCGAGGTCGTCCTCGTAGAACGGCGAGACCCACACGTGGCGGCGGAACGTGTCCCGCGGGTCCTCGCCGTGGATCGGGCCGCGCATCTTGAACGTCTTCTTGAGCCGCCCGAACAGCGGGCGCACCCACTCGGCGCCGTTCTCGATCGTCGCGAGGCGCAGGTTCGGGTACCGCACGAACAGGCCGTCGGCGATGAACGACGCGACCGTGTCGGAGATCGGCGACATGGTGAGGAGCTGGAACAGCGCCGGGATGCGGAAGGCCTGGAACTCGGGGTCCACACCCCACTGCTCGAGCATGAAGCCGTAGCCCGCGTCGCCGGCGTGGAAGGCGACGGTGACGCCGGCCTCGTCGACACGCGCCCAGAACGCGTCGTGCGCCGGGTCGCCGAACGAGCGGTTGCCCGACGCGCTCGCCACCGGGCCGGGCCGCATGTTGATGATGCGGGCACCGTGGTCGAGCACGAACTCGAGCTCCTCGACCGCCCACGCCGGGTCCACGAGCGTGAGGTACGGCGCGGCGAGCAGGCGGCCCTCGTAGTCGTACGTCCAGTCGTCGAGCAGCCAGCGGTTGAAGCCGCGGAACGCCACGAGCAGCGCCTCCGGGTCGTGCGAGAGCGAGCTCTCCATGCCGACCCCCAACGTGGGGAACAGGAACGCGGCCTGGAGCCCCTGCTCGTCCATCACGCGGACCCGGGCGGCCGGGTCGCGGTACGCGGGGCTGACCGGCTCGAGCTCGCCGAACGCCGAGTGCAGGTTGTCGAGCGATGCCTTGCCCCGGAAGTACTCGATGAGCGCACCGGGCCGCGACACCGGGTCGAACGTGGGGTTCGGGATGAAGCGGTTGACCTTCCCGCCCACGAGCAGGCGCTTCTTCCCCCGCACCTCGGCCCAGTCCATGCACCGGCTGCGCATGCGGCGGTCGACGTGGCGGGTGAACGCGTCCTCGGCCTCGTAGTAGTGGTTGTCGGCGTCGAACGCCCTGGCCGGCGGCTGCAGCATCGGGTCCCCCTGGCTCGGTGCCTGTGGCCGAACGCTACCGGGGCCCGCGCCCCTCGGTGCGTGCGTCGAGCCGACCGCTGCCGTGGGCGTGGCGCGTGCGTCGAGCGGATCTGTGGATCGTGGCGGACGCTCAGCGTCCGTGCGGACCCCTACATCCCCGGGACCCCGGGTCAGGCGAGGGCGGGGGCGAAGCGGGCGTCCAGGTGGCCCGCCTCGATCAGCCAGCGCGTGCTGTCCTCGAGCGTCTCGGCGACGGGCCGGAACGACCCGCCGAGCTCGTCGAGCGTGGCGCGGTCGTCGGTCCGCGGCGCGGAGGTCATCTGCACGGCGGCCTCGTACGTGAGCGGGTAGTCGAAGGACCGGACCCGCTTCGCGGCGTCGAGGGTCCGGGCGAGCGCCTTGAGCGCCTGGTTCGGCACCCGGACGCGGCGCACCGACCGGCCGACCACCTGGCTCAGCAGGTCGGTCCACTCGGCCCACGTCAGGAACTGCCCGCCGGCCATGAACCGGCGCGGCCCCCGACCCGGCTCGCAGGCGGCGACGACGAGCTGCGCGAGGTCGCGCACGTCGATCGTGCAGATCCCGCCGTCGGGCACGACCATCATCTGCGACGTCGCCGCCACGATCCCCTCCATCCCGGACGAGACGTCGGGCTGGCGCGGCCCGTAGACGCCGCCGACGTAGAACGTCGTCACGGGGGCCATCGCCGCCTGCAGGCTGCGCACGAACGTCTCGGCGTCCACCTTCGAGCGGCTGTACGCGCCGACGGGCGCGCCGAGGGGCGAGTCGACCGTGAGGACCGGCTCGCGCGTCGGCAGCATCGCGGCGACCGACGAGGTGTAGATCACGGGGTCGCAACCGGCGGCGACCGCCGCGCCGACCACGTTGGTGGTGCCCTCGAGGTTCACGTCCCGCGAGCCGGACCCCGTGGTGGAGACGCCCACGACGCCGGCGGCGTGCAGCACGGCGTCGACGCCGTCGAGCGCCCGCTCGACCGACTCGCGCACGAGCATGTCGCCGACCTCGGTGCCCACCCGCGCCCGGTGCCCGGGCGTGAGCGCGGCGTCGAGCCGGCGGGGGTCCCGGACCAGGGCGGTGACGCGGTGGCCGGCGTCCAGGAGGGCCTCGGTCGCGTGCGACCCGACGAACCCGGTCGCCCCGGTGA
>JAEVZA010000384.1 GCA_023392475.1 Actinomycetes bacterium
CCGCCGCGCTGGCCGCGGCGCGTGCGGGCGTCGACGGCGCCTCGCCCACCGACGGGTCGGCCGGCGATCCGGCCGGACGGGGCCCGGACGGCGGCGACCCGGGCGGGACCTAGCCTGCGGCCATGGACGTCGGAGTCGCCCTGCCCACCATGGCCCGCGAGTACACGCGGCGCACCACGATCACCTGGTCGCAGGGGATCGATGCCGGTCCGTTCTCGAGCGTGTCCTGCGGCGAGCGCATCACGTTCCACAACCAGGAGGCGCTGGTCACCAACGCCGCCGCGGCCGCGCTCACGGAGCGCGTGCGGGTGTTCGTGAACCTGGTGGTGCTGCCGTTCCACCAGGGTCCGGTCATCGCGAAGGAGCTGGCGACGCTCGACGTGCTGTGCGACGGCCGCCTCACCGTCGGCGTCGGCGTCGGCGGTCGCGAGCACGACTACCTCGCCGCCGGGTCCGGCTTCGACCGCCGGCACGCCCGGCTGGACGAGGGCGTCGCCGAGCTGCGGCGGCTGTGGCACGGCGAGATCCCGGTCGACGGCGGCGACCCCGTCGGCCCGACCCCGGTGCAGCACGGGGGTCCGCCGATCCTCGCCGGCGCCATGGGCCCGAAGGGCCTCGCCCGCGCCGCCAGCTGGGCCGACGGCATCTCCGGGTTCACGATCAACGCCGACGGAGGCGACATGGCCACGGCCGTCACCGCGGCGCGGCGGGCGTGGGACGACGCCGGCCGGGACGCGCCGCCGCGGACCGTCACCGGGTGCTTCACCGTGCTCGGCACGCACGACGACCGCGGCGTGCTGCAGGCGTTCACCTACGACTACCTCGCCATCTTCGGCGACCGCTTCGCCCGGGCGATGGCCGACGACGCACCGGTGCACACGCCGGAGCGGCTGGCGCAGGCGCTCGACGAGGCCGAGGCGGCCGGGGTCGACGAGTTCATCCTCGTGCCCGGCACCACCGATCCCGCGTGCCTCGCCGCGTTCGTCGACGTGGTGTCGTCCCGGACGTGACGCCGGGGTCGTGAGCGCAGGGCGGCGTGAGCGGATGGGCGATGTGGGCGGCCGGGGTGGCGTGAGCACCACCTCGAGCTCGGGTGACCGGGTCGGCGGGGGAGTCGGCGCGACCGCTCGGACCCGGTTCCTCCTGATCGCCGCGTGCGGGCTCGTCCTCCTCGGCGCGACCTACGCCGTCGCCGTCCGGACGGGCGCCGGGCAGATCCTCGACGACTGGGCGTTCGAGGGGCGCAAGGCGATCAACTACGACGTCCGCCGCACGGTGACGTACCTGCTCAGCGTCGCCGCCGTCGTGATCGTCGCGGTGTCGGTGGCCGTCGAGTGCGTGGTCGCCGTGCGGCGTGGGCGATGGCCGCTGGCGATCGGCGCGGTGGTCGTGGTGGGCGGCGCGGTGCTGTGCGCCGGCTGGGGCAAGGCGGCCCTCGAGCGGCCGCACCTCACCGACACGCTCGCGACCGCGCTGAACACGTACCCGAGCGGCCACATGGCGGCGGCCGTGGCAGCGGCGCTGTGGGCCTTGGTGGTCAGCCCGCCGGCACGGCGCGCCCTCGTGCTCCAGCTGGCCGGGCCGGCGGCGACCGTCGTCGGGATCGCCCTCATCGGCTCGAGCTCGCACCGGCCGAGCGACGTGGTCGGCGCGACCGCGCTCGCCGTGGTGTGGTGCGGCGTCGTCGGGGCGGTGCTCGTGCGGCCGGAGGACGCGGGCGGCTCGGGGTTCGGGCCGCTCGGCCTGTCGGGCCGGCGGGTCGCGCTGGTCACGATCGTGCTCGTCGCCGCCGTCACGATCTCGCTGCGCCTGCCCGCGAACCCGCAGCACCGGCTGTGGGCGTACCTGTTCGCCGTGCTCGCGGTCGCCGCGCTGGTGTTCGTGTCGTTGTGGGCGCTGGGGTGGGCGCTGGCCGGCGGACCGAGCCGTGAGGAGGTGGGGTCGTGATCGTCCGCGCACGGGCGGGTGTCGGTCGGCGGTGCCGGACGGGTCGCGTGCTCGCCGCCATGGTGCTCGTGGTGTGCGGGGCGACCGCCGTCGGGGCGTGCTCGTCGTCGGACGAGTCGTCGACGACCACGACGGCGGCGCACGCTGCGACCTCCTCCACCACGACGACGGCGCCCACCACCTCGGCGCCACCCGGGGGCACCGGCGCGCTGCTCGGATCAGTGTGCGCGGGGACGGCGACCGTGACGGACGTGGCCACCGTCGAGTCGCCGGAGATCACCGAGGCATCAGGCCTGGCGGCCAGCCGCCGCGAGCCGGGCGACTGGTGGATCCACAACGACAGCGGCGACAGCGCCCGCGTGTTCGTGCTCGGCAGCGACGGGCAGGTGCGGTCGACGGTGCGGCTGGCCGGCGCGACCGCCCGGGACTGGGAGGACATCGACGTGGGCCCGCCGACGTCGCCCCACGGCGGTGCCACCGTCTACGTCGCCGACATCGGCGACAACGCGATGGTGAAGCAGGACACGGCGAACGCCCGGAGTTCGGTGCAGGTGTACCGGTTCCAGGAGCCGGAGCTGACCGGCGCCCACCTGACCGTCCGGCCCGACCAGCTGACGTTCACGTACCCCGACGGGCCGCACGACGCCGAGACGCTGCTGGTGGACCCGCGGGACGGGTCGCTGTACGTCGTCACGAAGGAGTGGGGGCTGCGCGGGAGCTCGGGCGTGTACCGGGCGCCGGCCGGGCTGCCCGCGGGATCGACGACGGTGCTCGAGCACGTCGGTGACGTGCCGCTCGACGCCGGCACGCTCGTGACGGGCGGCGACATCAGCCCCGACGGGTCGGTGATCGCGCTGCGCTCGTACGCCGACGTGCGGCTGTACCGGCGTGACCCCGGGACCTCGGTGGCCGACGCGCTGGGCGGCACGCCCTGCCACGGGCCCGGTCCGGTGGAGCGGCAGGGGGAGGCGCTCGGGTTCTCGGTCGACGGCGGGTCGTACCTGACGGTCAGCGAGGGCGACCGGCCGGTGCTGCATCGCACGGCGCCGCCCGTAGCATCGCAGGATGGCTGAGATCCGCATCACGTCCAACGGCGAGACCGCTCGGGTGGACGTCCCCGACCTCGACGGCTTCCTCACGGGGCTCGAGGCGGCCGGCAACGTCCGCGTCCGGCTCGTCGACGACCACGGCTGGGTCATCCTCAACCCCAGCACCCTCAACGTCCTGCAGCTCCAGGCCACCCCCAACGTGGTCGAGTCCACCAACCTCTGACCCCACCTCTGCCAGGCCAGCCCGGCCTCGACCCGCTGGCCCTGGCCCGTTCTGTGATGCAGATCGGTACGTATCCGTACCGATCTGAATCACAGAACGATTGGGGCCCGAGGGGGGAGCGGTCCCCGCTGCGCTCCGTCGGTGAGTGGCCCATCCTCCGCTCGTGCTCGAGGAGCTGGCCATCCAGATCGCGAGCGAGCAGCGCGGCGTGGTCGCGGCGCACCAGCTCGCCGCTCGCGGTGCCAGCCGCGCCGACATCCGCCAGCTGACCCGGTCGAAGCACTGGGTCCTCCGCGACGGTGGCGTCTATGTGCGCCGCGGCACCCCTCGCGACGAGGGCCAGGCGGTGGCCGCGCTCGTCGTCGGTGTCGGCCCAGGCGCACGCCTGTCCCACCTGTCGGCGGCGAACTGGCTCGGTCAGGCGGGGTGCGCCCTGTGGCCGGCGCACGCGGTCGTCGGTTCGACGACCCGGCCACGGCGCCTCCACGGCACGGTGGTGCACCGAGTCCGGGAGCTCCCCGACGAGTGGACCACCGTGTTCAACGGCGTGCCCGTCGTGCGGCCAGAGCTGTGCGTCCTGCAGCTGTTCGCCGTCTGCACGTACGAGCGCGCCGAACGGATCACCGAGTCGTTGTGGGCCGACGGCGCGGTGTCAGCACCGTCGTTGCGGGCGTTCATCGGCCAGCTCGGTCGACGCGGTCGCAACGGAACGGCTGGTGTCCGTCGCTACCTGGACGAGCGCCCGGACGACTACGTCCCCTCGGCGTCGAACCTCGAGGCGCGTGTCGGACAGATCCTCCGTGCCGCCGGGATCGAGGTGCGTCGCCAGATCGACGTCGGATCGGACCTCAAGTGGACCGGTCGGGTGGACTTCGTCGTCGTCGGCCGCCCGGTCGTGATCGAGGTCCAGAGCTGGCGGTACCACTCCGCGTTCCGCGACGTCGACGCGGATGCCCGACGTCGGAGCGAACTGGAAGGCGCCGGCTTCGTGTGGGCCGAGGTCTGGGACCGGGATGCGTGGTCGGCGCCCTGGAAGGTCGTCGAGACGGTCAGGTCCGCGATCCGGCGAGCCCGCGCCCTCCCCACCACCAGCTGACCTTCTGTGATGCAGATCGGTACGAAGAGCTACCGATCTGCATCACAGAACGGGCCGGACGGGTCAGAGGCCGAGCTTGCGCTGGAGGTTCTCGTCGAGGGCGGCGAGGAACTCCTCGGTCGTGAGCCAGCCCTGGTCGGGGCCGACGAGGAGCGCCAGGTCCTTGGTCATCTGACCGCCCTCGACCGTCTCCACGCACACCTGCTCCACGGCCTTGGCGAACTCGGTGACCGCGGGCGTCCCGTCCATCTCGCCGCGGTGCGTCAGCCCCTGCGTCCAGGCGAAGATCGAGGCGATCGGGTTCGTCGACGTCGGGTTGCCCTTCTGGTGCTCCCGGTAGTGGCGGGTCACCGTGCCGTGCGCGGCCTCGGCCTCCACCGTCTTGCCGTCGGGCGTCATCAGCACCGACGTCATCAGCCCGAGCGAGCCGAAGCCCTGGGCCACGGTGTCGGACTGGACGTCGCCGTCGTAGTTCTTGCACGCCCAGACGTAGCCGCCCTCCCACTTCATGGCGGCGGCGACCATGTCGTCGATCAGCCGGTGCTCGTAGGTGATCCCGGCGGCGGCGAAGGACTCGGCGAACTCGTCGTCGAACACCTCCTGGAACAGGTCCTTGAACTGGCCGTCGTAGGCCTTGAGGATCGTGTTCTTCGTCGACAGGTACACCGGGTAGCCGCGCTGGAGGCCGTACCGCATCGACGCCCGGGCGAAGTCCCGGATCGAGTCGTCGAAGTTGTACATGCCCATCGCGACGCCGCCGCCCTCGGGCATCTGCACGACCTCGAACTCCATCGGCTCGGAGCCGTTGTCGGGCGTGTACGTCATCGTGATGGTGCCGGCGCCCGGGACCTTGAAGTCGGTCGCCTTGTACTGGTCGCCGTGGGCGTGACGGCCGATGACGATCGGCTTCCTCCACCCGGGCACGAGGCGCGGGATGTTCGAGCAGATGATCGGCTCGCGGAACACGACGCCGCCGAGGATGTTGCGGATCGTCCCGTTCGGGGAGCGCCACATCTTCTTGAGGCCGAACTCCTCGACGCGGGCCTCGTCGGGCGTGATCGTGGCGCACTTCACGCCGACGCCGTGCTGCTTGATCGCGTTGGCCGCGTCGATGGTGATCTGGTCGTCGGTGGCGTCCCGGGACTCGATGCCGAGGTCGAAGTACTTCAGGTCGATGTCGAGGTACGGGAGGATCAGCTTGTCCTTGATGAACGCCCAGATGATGCGGGTCATCTCGTCGCCGTCGAGCTCGACGACCGGGTTCTCCACCTTGATCTTGGCCATGGGGCTGCGCCTCTTCTCTCGTTCGGGGGTCCGCCGCGGTCACTCCGGCGGCACGACGTCACGATGATACAGGTTGCAGACAAGTGGCCGCCGACGACCCAGCCGACGGCCCAGCGCGACAGCCGACCCGTGGGCCGACGACGTCCGTCACAGCACACGCGAGCGCGGGGCGCGTCCGGAAACGCCGGGGGTACCATGCCGCGAGTACCGCTCGAAGGCCGCGACGCACCGCTCGAGGCCGCGGACAACCGCCCAAGGGGGACGTCGTGAAGGTCTACGAGAACCTGTACATCAACGGGGAGTGGGTGCCGTCGACCGGCTCCGGGACGATCGACGTGATCGACTCCGCCACGGAGGAGGTCATCGGGCGGGTGCCCGAGGGCACCGCCGCCGACGTGGACGCCGCCGTCGCCGCCGCCAAGGCCGCCTTCGACGGCTGGGCGCAGACGCCCGTCGACATCCGCGCCAAGTACCTGCGTGACATCGGCACCGCCCTGGCCGGCCGCTACGACGACATCGTCGACACGATCACCTCCGAGGTCGGCTCGCCCAAGTCCTTCGCGCAGATGGTGCAGGCCGGCCTGTCGCTCGGCGAGTGGGAGACGTTCGCCAAGCTCGTCGAGGGCTACGCCTTCGAGGAGCAGGTCGGCAACAGCCTGGTGGTCCGCGAGCCGATCGGCGTGGTCGGCGCGATCACGCCGTGGAACTACCCGCTGTACCTCATCATCTGCAAGGTCGTCCCGGCGCTCGCCGCCGGCTGCACCGTGGTGCTGAAGCCGTCCGAGGTCACCCCGCTCAACGCCTACATCCTCACCGAGGTGCTGCACGAGGTCGGGCTCCCGAAGGGCGTGTTCAACCTGGTCGTCGGGACCGGCCCCGAGGTCGGTTCGGCGCTGTCCGGGCACGACGACGTGGACATGGTCTCCTTCACCGGCTCGGGTCGTGCCGGTGCCGAGGTCTCGAAGGCGGCGGCGGCCACCGCCAAGCGCGTCGGCCTCGAGCTCGGCGGCAAGTCGGCGAACGTCGTGCTCGATGACGCGGACCCGGCCGCGGTCGCGATGGGCGCCGTCTTCGGCTGCTACATCAACTCCGGCCAGACCTGCTCGGCGCTCACCCGCCTGCTCGTGCCCGAGTCGCGCAAGCAGGAGTACATCGACGCCGTGGTCGAGGAGGCCTCCAAGGTCCAGCTCTGCGACCCCAAGGCCGACGAACCCGACCTCTTCCACAACCTCGGTCCGCTCTCCTCGAAGGCGCACCAGGAGCGGGTGCGCTCGTACATCCAGAAGGGCATCGACGAGGGCGCCACGCTCGCGCTCGGCGGACCCGAGCAGCCCGAGGGCTTCGACACCGGCTTCTACGTGAAGCCGACCGTCTTCACGGACGTCACGCCCGAGATGACCATCGCCCAGGAGGAGATCTTCGGCCCGGTGCTGTCGATCCTCACCTACACCGACGAGGACGACGCGGTCGCCATCGCCAACGGGACGGTCTACGGCCTCGCCGGTGCGGTGCAGTCGGCCGACGTCGACCGCGCCAAGGCGATCGCCCGGCGCCTGCGCACGGGCCAGGTCGACGTCAACGGCGCCCCGTTCAACACGGAGGCGCCGTTCGGCGGCTACAAGCAGTCGGGCAACACCCGCGAGCGCGGCCGCTGGGGCCTCGAGGAGTTCCTCGAGACGAAGTCCATCCAGCTGCCGGTCTGACCGACCGACGCCCCAGCTCTCCGACGGTGGCCGGGCCCCCGGCCCCGCCCCCGCGCGGGCCCCCCCCGC
>JAEVZA010000391.1 GCA_023392475.1 Actinomycetes bacterium
ACAGCGTCCGGCCATGCGGGGTCAGGCGAGCGTTACCGTGCAGTTCCATCGGGCTCCTTGGGGTGAGGGTGGGTCGCACCCCCAATCCTCAAGGAGCCCGTCATGACGAACGTGGATGGGATCTACACCTAGCGGGGGAGTCCCGCCCGCTCGACCCGGTGCTGTGGTGCGACCGCGCGGCAGGTCACGCGGTCTGGCATCACGGACACGGGCAGCCGGTGTCTGTCCGGCGCCGGCGTCAGATCCGGCGCAGCGGCGTCAGGACAGGTGCAGGCCGCACTCGGTCTTGCCGCTGCCGGCCCACCGGCCCGAGCGGGGATCCTCGCCGGCCGCCACGGGCTTCGTGCACGGCATGCAGCCGATCGACGGGTAGCCCTGGCTCAGCAGCGGGTTCACCGGCACGTCGTGGGTGGCGATGTAGTCGTCGACGTCGTCGATCGTCCACGTGGCGAGCGGGTTCACCTTCACGAGGCCGCGGAGGTCCCGCGCCACGATCGGCGCGTTGGCCCGCGTCTCGGCCTCGTCGCGGCGCAGGCCCGACATCCACGCCGCCTTGCCGGCGAGCGCGCGGTCCAGCTGGCCGACCTTCACGGCCGAGCAGCAGTTGGCCGGGTCGACCTTCCACAGCTCCTCCGCGTGGGGCGCGACCGTCATGATGCGGAGGTTGAGCCCGTAGCGGCGGCGCACGGTCTCGACCGTGTGGAGCGTCTCGGGGAAGTGGTAGCCGGTGTCGATGAACACGACCTCGACGGCCGGCGCGACCTTCACCGCGAGGTCGATCAGCACGGCGTCGGTCATCGACGCGGCGAGCGAGAGGTGCGGGCCGAAGCTGTCGGCGGCCCACTGGATGATCTTCGACGCGGGGAGCTTCTCGAACTCGACGTTGAGCTCGGCGAGCTCGTCGTCGGAGAAGTCCGCCGGCACGAAGGGACCGGGAGCCGGCTCGGAGCCCGAGGACTCGCCGGTGACGGGGATGGTGAGGGCCATCAGACAGCGCACTCCGAATCGCCGATCACGGCTTCGTAGGGCCCGGTCTCCCCGTAGTCCACGTAGAACTCGGGGTTGGAGTCGGGCTCCGGGAACTCGTCGAGGTCCTTCAGCGTCGCGGCGACCTCCTTGGCGCCGCCGCTGCGCTCCAGCCACGACTGGAACGACTCGCCGTACTGCCGCTCCTCGGAGAAGCGGCCGATGAGGCGGACGGCGGCCTGCGGGGCGGCCTTGGCCGGGAGTCGCAGCGCCTTCTGCCCGAACACCGCCTGCTCCTGGCCGACGTAGCCGCCGAGCAGGAGCTGGTAGCCGGGCGCCGACTTGCCGTGGGCCCGGCGCTCGGCGCCGAAGAACCCGATGTCCGAGATGTGGTGCTGGCCGCACGAGTTCGTGCAGCCCGAGATGTTCGTGCGGACCCCGTCCACCTCGGCGAGCCCGGCGGCCTCGAGCGCCTCGCCGATGGCGGAGGCGAGCCCGCGGCTCTGGGTCACGGCGAGGTTGCAGGTGTCGGCGCCCGGGCAGGCGACGACGTCGCGAGCCAGCTCGGCGCCGGGCTCGGCCATGCCGAGCTCCTCGAGCCGCGCGTGCAGCGGCCGCAGCTGCTCCTCGGTGAGGCCGCGGAGCACGAAGTTCTGGCGGTTCGTGATGCGGACCTCGGCGTCGAGGTCCCGGGCGATGGCGGCGATGCCGCGGAACTGGGCGGCGGTGATGTCGCCGAGGCGGGCCCACGCCAGCGCGGAGACCGTCCCCTTGGCGACGCCGCGGACCACGTTGGCCTGCTCCCAGCGGTCGAAGGACGACGAGCCGGTGAGGAACACGGGCGTGCCCTGGCCCATCTCGGTGACCGTGCCGGAGCTGGCGCGGCCCGCCGGGGCGTCGCCGTGCTCGAGCACCTGCGCGGGGATGCCGCCCGGCCACGACGACGAGGCGAGGAGGAACTTGCGCGACGCCAGGATGCGGCGCTGGAGCTCCTCGAAGCCGAGCTCGTCGACGAGCCACTTCATGCGGGCGCGGAGCTTGTTGTTGCGGTTGCCGGCCTGCTCGAACACGCGCACGCAGGCCTCGAGCGTGGGCAGGAGCTCTTCGCGGGGCGTGAACTCCTCGAGCGCGAGCGCGGGGTGCGGGTTGGCGCCGAGGCCGCCGGCGACGAAGACCCGGAAGCCGGCCTCGGTCTCGCCGGCGCGCTCCTCGCCCTCGGGCACGGTGCGGGTGACGGCGACGACGCCGACGTCGTTGAACATCGCCTGGCCACAGTCGGTGACGCAGCCGGAGAAGTTGATCTTGAACTTCCGCGGCAGCCGCTGGCTGATCGGGTTGCGGAGGAAGTGGCGGAACGTCGCCTCGGCCCAGGGCTGGATGTCGAGCGCCTCGTGCGGGCAGGCGCCGGCGAGGTGGCAGCCCATGACGTTGCGGACCGTGTCCGAGCACGCCTCGCGCGTCGTCATGCCGACCGCCGCGAGCTCCCACAGCAGGTCGGGCACCTGCTCGAGCTGCACGTAGTGGAACTGCACGTTCTGCCGCGTCGTCAGGTGGCCCCAGCCGCGGCTGTAGCGCTCCGAGATGTCGGCGAGGCGCTCGAGCTGGTGGGGGAGGATCGCGCCGTACGGCGCCTTCACGCGGACCATCTGGTTGTGGCCGCCCTGGCGCTGGCCGTAGATGCCGTTCGCGAGGCGGAAGACCTTGAAGACGTCCTCGTCCAGCTCGCCGGCGAGGTAGCGGGCGAGCGTGACCTCGAACTTCTGGATGTCCGCCACGGCACCGGGGTCGATCTCGACCCCGTCCATGCTCGGTGTCCCGTCGGCGTCGATCTCGATCGTGGTCATGTCACGGCCCCCGGGTCGATGGTCATCTGGTGCTGCACCGCAGCACGGCGTGGCTGGCGTTCGTCTGGTGCCGGCGACGTCCGCCGAGGTGGTGCGGACGCCGTGGCGGGGCCGATTCACGACCCGACCGGTCAAGTTTCCCAAACCCGACCGCTCCCATCAACATTCCCGGCCTCCTCATCCGTCACTCCCGACCGGCGGTCCGTGGCCGGGGCCCCGAGGCGCCCCGGGGACGCCGCCGCTCAGCGGTCCCGGTGGCAGCAGTAGCGGGCGAGGGCCGCCATCTCCGCCCGCACGCGGTCGTCGAAGCGATCGTCCTCGAGGGCGAGCAGGGCCTCCTCGAGGAGCACGTCGATGCGGTCCTCGACGGCCGCCCGGGCGCCGGAGGCCTCGAGCACCGACCGGATGGCGTCGACCTCACCCGCGCCGAGGTCGGGGCGACCGAGCTGGGCGAGCGCGTGGGCATCGGCCGGCCCGCCGGAGGCGTGGACCCAGCCCGTCGCCAGAGCGACGAGGAGGGTCGGCTTCGCCTCGCGGAAGTCGTCGCCGACCGGCTTGCCCAGGACGTCGACGTCGCCGAACGCGCCGAGCAGGTCGTCCCGGAGCTGGAACGCCTCGCCGACCGGCAGGCCGTACGCGCTGAGCGCCGGCGCCAGCTCGTCGAGGCGGCCGCCGATCGCGGCGCCGAGGTGCAGCGGCCGCTCGACCGTGTACTTCGCGGACTTGAGGAGGGAGATCCGCCGCGACGTCTCGGGATCCGAGCGGCGCTCCGCCGCGACGGCGACGTCGAGGAGCTGCCCCATCACGAGCTCCACCCGGAGCTCGTCGTAGACGGCGCGGGCCTCGGGCCCGACGTCGTCGAGCAGCGTGTCGGCGAGGACCACGGCGAGGTCGCCGATGAGGACGGCCATGCCCTCGCCGAACCGCCGCGACTCGCCGGCCCAGGCCTCGGCGCGGTGGCGGTCGTCGAAGAGGACGTGCACGGTCGGCGCCCCGCGCCGCAGCGCGGAGCCGTCCATCACGTCGTCGTGGACCAGCGCGAACGCGTGCAGCAGCTCCAGCGCGGCGCCGGCGTCGAGCACCGTCGGGTCCTCGCCGTCGCCGCCCGCGGCGAGGTGGCCGAGGCGGCAGAAGCCGGGCCGCAGGCGCTTGCCGCCGTCGAGCACGAAGCGCCGGAGCCGCTCGACCGGTTCGGCGAGCACGTCGTCGACACCGCCCCAGCGCGTGGCCACCTCGTGGAGCCGTTCGTCGACGCGCGCGTCGACCACGGACCGCAGCGCCTCGAGCGACGCAGGCGCAGGGACGTGGGCGCGGACCTCCCGGGCCCCGCCGTCGGCATCACACATCACCGAACAGCTTGCACGCGACGTCCCGGCGAGCGGTACCCGAGCCCCCGGTCGCTGCCCGGGCAGGACGGCGTTCTGACGATCGTTCGTGCTGTCCGACGGCGCGGATCGTCATGGGAACGAGTGGGAGGACGTGGATCACGGCGCCTGACCACGCAGGGCGCACCGGCTGCGCAGGCGCGCCGACCGGCGAGGTCAGCCGCGGAGGAGCTCGGCGACGCGGAAGGCGAGGTCGAGCGACTGGCGGCCGTTGAGCCGCGGGTCGCACATGGTCTCGTACCGCAGGCCGAGGTGGTCGTCCAGGATGTCGTCCGCGCCGCCCAGGCACTCGGTGACGTCGTCGCCGGTGAGCTCCACGTGCACGCCGCCCGGCCAGGTGCCCTCGGCGCGGTGGGCGTCGAAGAAGCCGCGGATCTCGGCCAGCACGGCGTCGAAGTGGCGGGTCTTGCGACCGCTCGGCGCCGTGAACGTGTTGCCGTGCATCGGGTCGCACGCCCAGACGACGGGGTGGCCGGCGTCGGTGACCGCACGCAGCAGCGGGCGCAGCCCGTCCTCGATGCCGTCGGCGCCCATGCGCGTGATGAGCGTGAGGCGGCCGGGCCGGCGCTCCGGGTTGAGCGCCTCGCACAGCGCGAGCACCTCGTCGGGCGAGGCGGTCGGGCCGACCTTGCAGCCCACCGGGTTGCCGACGCCGCGGAAGAACTCCACGTGCGCGTCGTCGAGCCCGCGGGTGCGCTCGCCGATCCAGATCATGTGGGCGCTGCAGTCGTACCAGTCGCCCGTGAGGGAGTCGCGCCTGGTGAGCGCCTCCTCGTAGCCCAGCACCAGCGCCTCGTGGCTCGTGTAGAAGTCGACCTCGTGGAGCGCCGGCACGGTGGCCGGGTCCATGCCGCACGCGGCCATGAACCGCAGCGCCCGGTCGATCTCCTCGGCCAGCTGCTCGTAGCGCTGCACCTCGGGGCTGGAGCGAACGAACTCCTGGGTCCACTGGTGCACGCGCGTCAGGTCCGCGAAGCCGCCCTTCGTGAAGGCCCGGAGGAGGTTCAGCGTGCTGGCCGACTGGTGGTACGCCTCGACGAGCCGGTGGGGGTCGGGCTGGCGGGCGGCGGCGGAGAACGCGACGTCGTTCACCATGTGGCCGCGGAAGCTGGGCAGCGCCACGCCGTCGACGGTCTCGGTGGGTGAGGAGCGCGGCTTGGCGAACTGGCCGGCGATGCGCCCGACCTTCACGGCCGGCACGCCGGCCGAGTACGTGAGCACCACCGCCATCTGGAGGATGACCTTCAGCCGCTCGCGGATGGAGTCCGCGGAGAAGGCCTCGAACGACTCGGCGCAGTCGCCGGCCTGGAGCAGGAACGCCTGGCCGTCGGCCACCCGGGCCAGCGAGGAGGTGAGCTCCCGGGCCTCGCCGGCGAACACGAGCGGCGGGTACGAGCCGAGCGTCTTGAGGGTGGACTCGAGCTCCGCCTCGTCGGGCCAGTCCGGCTGCTGCTCGGCATGCCGGGCACGCCACGACGACGGCGTCCAGCCGGGCGCGTCGGTCACGTCGGGGCGATCGGGGGTGCTTGCCATCGGCGCTCAGGGTACCCGTGGCCGATCGGCGAACCGAAGCGGGATTCCACGGGTGCCCCGGGC
>JAEVZA010000441.1 GCA_023392475.1 Actinomycetes bacterium
GTGGTCGGGTGCCGGTCGCACGCCGCTCGGCGTGCACGGCGCCGGTGCGATCGCCGATCCGCTGCCGATCCTGCGGGAGCTCGCCCGCAGGGGCGTGCGGGCGGCGGCGTTCGACGGCAGCGCGGGCCGCGCGGCGACTCCCCTCGCCACCGACGCCCCGCCGGCCTGATCCCGGGCCGCTCGTCGGAGATCTCGCAGAACGCGTTCAGGTTCGGCTCGATCGCGCCGATACAACCACGGAGAGTGACAATCGAGGCGGAACCGGGACGCCGTGCGCGGCCCGGGTCGATGCGGGCTGGGCTTCTTCGCGATTTCTGCTCAAGTCCGCACCACGCGCGCGCCGATACCCCTCACGCCGACGACCGGCGACGAGGAGAGATGCAGAGTCATGGGCGCAGCAGATGCACGGACCGGCCGACCGACCCGCGGGGCGACCGACGAGGAGGGCCTGGTGCCACCGGGGCCGACCCGGTCGTCGCAGGAGGCCTCCCGCCTGATCGAGGAGCACCTGCCCCTCGTGAACCACGTGGTGTTCCAGGTGGCGGTGCACTTCCCCCGCCACGTCGACCGTGACGAGCTGGCCCGAGCCGGTGCGCTCGGGCTCGTCGAGGCCGCCAAGCGCTACGACGAGTCCCGCGGCGTCCCGTTCAACCGCTTCGCGGCGCAGCGGATCCGCGGCGCCATCATCGACGCGGTCCGGTCCGCCGACTGGGCCCCCCGCTCGGTCCGCACCCTGGCCCGCCGCCTCGACCAGGTCGAGCAGCGGCTGGCCGGTCAGCTCGGCCGCGTGCCGTCGCTCGGCGAGACCGCCGACGCGCTCGGCATGTCCCGCGAGGAGCTCGACCGGCTGCGGGACAAGCTCTTCCGCTCCGTCGTGCTCGCCTTCGAGCACCTCGTCGGCGACACCGACGACGAGGAGCTCACCCTGGTCGACGTGCTCGCCGATCCCGACGAGCTCGAGCCGGCGGAGGAGCTCGAGGCCCGCGAGCTGCACGCCTACCTGCGGGACGCCATCGCGCTCCTGCCGGAGCGGCACCGCATGATCGTCCTGGGCTACTTCATCGAGGACAAGACCTCGGAGGAGCTCGCCCGGTTCCTGGGCGTGACCGAGTCCCGCGTGTCGCAGATGCGCACCGAGGCCCTCGGCATGCTCAAGCAGGGGATCGAGGCGCAGTACCTGACCGCCGAGCAGCGCGGCGTGCCGGAGGGCCTCGTGGCCCGGCGCCGTGCCCGGTACGCGGACGCCATCTCGTCCGCCTCGGCGCCCACCGACCGCATCACCCTGCGGGCGGATCCCGAGTCCGACGAGGCCTTCGTGGCCCTCGTCGGGTCGCTCGTCCCGGCCTGAACCCGGCCGGACGTCACCCGCCGGCCCCTGGCGGCCCACCTCGACGCGGCGCGAGACTCGTTCTCATGTCGCGAGTGGACCCCGGGGTGGCGGCGCGGTGCTGACCGGCACCGTGGCCGTCTCGGCCAGGGACCTCCTCCTCGCGCACGGCGACCACGTCGCGGTGCGCGGCGGCGGCTTCGACCTCGCGACCGGGACGGCGGTCGCGCTCATCGGCCCCAACGGCAGCGGCAAGTCGAGCGTGCTCGACGCCGTCGCCGGGCTGCTGGCGGTGCGCTCGGGATCGCTCCGGGTCCTGCCCGACGCGGGGGCGGAGGCCCGGATCGCCTACGTGCTCCAGTCCACCGAGGTGCCCGAGCACCTGCCGATGACCGTGCGCGAGGTCGTCACGATGGGCCGGTACGCGCGGGCCGGACTCGTCGGCCGGATCGGCGCCGTCGGCCGGCGGGCGATCGACGCCGCGATGGAGCGCGTCGAGGTGACCGACCTCGCCGACCGCCAGCTCCTGGAGCTGTCGGGCGGCCAGCGGCAGCGGGCGCTGGTCGCGCAGGGCCTCGCCGCCGAGGCCGACCTCCTGCTCATGGACGAGCCGATGACCGGGCTCGACCTCGTGTCGGCGGAGCGCATCCGGCGGGTCATCGACGACGAGCGCGCCGCCGGACGGACCGTCGTGTTCAGCACCCACGACCTCCACGAGGCCCGTGGCGCCGACACCGTCGTGCTGCTCGCCGGCCGGGTCGTCGCCTGCGGCCCACCCGACGAGGTGCTCGTGGAGGGCCACCTGCTCGATGCCTACCGGGGCCGGGTGCTCGGCACCGGCGACGGCCTGACGGTCCTCGACGACCCGCACCACCACGGGGACGTGCGCGACCGCCACGACGGCCACGACCACGGCTGACCTCGCGGCGGACGCGCGGCGGACGCGCGGCCGGGACTCCCGGCGGTCAGGGGCGGAGCAGGTCCAGGAGGCGGTCGTGGAGGCGGCCGTTCGACGCGATCGCGGAGTACTTGTACTCCTCGTGGTCGATGCTCGGCCGGGCCGCGTCGCCGCCGTCCCACGCGGTGATCGTGCCGCCGGACTCCGGGATGATGACCAGCATCGCCGCGACGTCCCACCACGCCAGCGCCGGGTCGAACATCGCGTCGACCCGGCCCGAGGCGACGAGCGCGTAGCCGTAGGCGTCGCCCCAGGTGCGCAGGTTCACGTCCGCGCCCGTGACCCGGTCGAACATCCCGGTCGACCACCCGTGGAAGCCGGTGCACGTCAGGTAGCTGCCGGCGACGCCGTCGCGGTCGGTCACGCGGCACGGGGTCCCGTCGAGGAAGGCGCCCCGCCCGCGACCGGCCCACACCGTCTCGCCGAGCGCGGGCAGGTTGATCACGCCGACCGCCGGTCCGTGCTCGTCCTCCAGGTAGAGCAGGTTCGAGAACGTCCCGACGCCGTGCGTGAACGCCTTGGTGCCGTCGATCGGATCGATCACCCAGCGCCGACCCGAGGTGCCCGGCCGCTCGTCCTCCTCCTCGCCGAGGATGGCGTCGTCGGGGAACGCCTGCTCGATCCGCTCGCGCAGGAACCGCTCGGCCGCACGGTCGGCCTGGGTGACGGGCGAACCGTCGCCCTTGCGCTCGACGCCGAGCTCCGGGTGGTTGAACCAGCCGAGCGTCAGCTCGCCGGCCTCCCGGGCCCATGCGACCGCGCCGTCCATGAGGTGGGTGTCGACCGGTGGGGCAGCTTCGTCGGTGGCCATCCCGGCAGTCTCGCGTCACGGGCGCCGGGCGGTCGCACCCCGCGGCCGCGTCGCGCGTCCCGGTTGCGGCACGGAGCGTCGTCCCGGCTGCGGCATCGTGCGTCGTCCCGACGCGGCGACCGGGGGGCCTGCTAGGAGGGGGCGGTGCACGTCGACCTGATGACGCTCCCCATGCCGCTCCCCGAGGTGGCCGCCCTCGCCCGCCGGGTGCAGGACCTCGGCGTGGACGGGCTGGTCGTGACCGAGGCCGGCCGCACCGCCTACCTCTCCTGCGGGGTCGCCGCGGTGGCGGCCCCCGGCCTGCACCTCGCCACCGGCGTCGCCGTCGCGTTCCCGCGCTCGCCGATGGTCACGGCCTCGGCGGCCTGGGAGCTCGCGGAGGCCACCGGGGGGAGGTTCCGCCTCGGGCTCGGGACCCAGGTGCGGGCCCACGTCGAGCGGCGGTACGGCGCCGACTTCGAGTCCCCGGGCCCGCGGCTGCGCGACCACGTCCTCGCGGTGCGGGCCGCCTTCCGCGCCTTCCGCGGCGAGGAGCGCCTCGACCACCGCGGACCCTTCTACGAGCTCACGCTGCTGCCCCGCGACTGGTCGCCGGGTCCGATCGGATCGCCCGATCCGCCGATCGACGTGGCGGCGGTCAACCCGTGGATGCTCCGCATGGCGGGTGAGGTGGCCGACGGCATCCACGTCCACCCCCTGAACACGCCGACCTACCTGGCCGAGACCGTCGGACCGGAGCTGGCCGTCGGCGCCGGCCGCATCGGGCGCGACCCCGGCGAGGTGACCCGCATCGTCCCGTGCTTCACGGTGGTCGGCGACGACGACGAGGAGCGCGGCCGCTGGCGCGAGCTCGCACGGCTCCAGGTCGCGTTCTACGGGTCCACCCCGAACTACGCGTTCGTGTTCGAGCAGGTCGGTCGCCCGGGCACCACCGAGGCGCTCCGCGAGCGGCAGCGGGACGGCGACGTCGCCGGCATGGCCGCCGTCATCGACGACGACCTGCTCCGGCACTTCGTCGTGGAGGGGACGTGGGACGAGCTGCCCGAGCGCATCGTCGACCGCTACGCGGGGGTGGCGGACCGCGTGGTCCTGTACTTCGGTGGGATCGCCGCCCGTGCCGACGACGGCTCGCTCGAGCGGTTCGCGCGGCTGGCGGCCACCGTGTCCCACGGATGAACCGCACGGCGTGTGCTGGGATGGCGGCGTGACCGCACCCCACCCCGACGCCGCCGATCGCTGGGCCGCCGCGGAGCTGCTGGCCCGCTACGCCGAGGCGATCGACGCCGGCGACTTCGCCGGTCTCGGCGCGCTCCTCGGCGACGCCGTGCTCGAGGACGAGCACGGGCACGAGATCGCGAGCGGCGCGGGGGCCGTCGAGGCGCTGTACACCGCGACCACGCGCCGCCACGCCGACGGCACCCCCATGACCGCCCACGTGATCACGAACGTGATCGTGGACGCGGTGCCGGGCGTGGACGACGAGCTCGAGGTCCGGTCGCGGTTCACCGTGCTCCAGGCCACCGACGACCTGCCCCTGCAACCCGTCGTGGTCGGCCGCTACGTCGACCGGGTCCGGCTCGTCGACGGCGCGTGGCGCTTCGTGCGGCGTCGCATGGTGCCCGAGCGCTGGGGCGACGTCGCGCAGCACCTGACGTTCGACCCGCGAGGGTGACGCGCGTCGCCCCCCGACCGCGGCCCGGCCGGTGCCGACTACGTTCGGGGCGGTCCACCGTGGGGCTCAGGAGGTGACGCGTGGCCCTGACACCCGATGATCCGGTCGAGCGGCTGCTGAGCGGCCCCGCCGTGTCCGTGCAGGCCGAGGACTCGCTGCTGCGCGTGGCCGAGACCCTGGTGGAGGACGGCATCGGCGTCGTGGTCGTGCGCGGCCCCGACGGCACGATCGGCGTCGTCTCGGAGCGCGACCTCGTGGACGCCGTCGTCGAGGGCCTCGACCTCGAGGCGGACCGGGCGGCGGACGTCATGTCCGTGGATCTGGTCACCGTGGCGGCCGACGACCCCATCTCCGTCGCCGCGTCGACGATGGTCACCGGTGCGGTCCGGCACCTCCCGGTCGTGGCCGACGGGGTGCTGGTCGGCGTCGTCTCCGCCCGGGACCTCCTCTCGGTGTACGCGGGCTGACGTGGACCTGCTCACCATCCTCGATCTCGCGGACCACGGTCCCGACACGTTCGTCGGCGCCGGTCCGCAGTACCCCTGGGGTGGCCTGTACGGCGGGCAGATCGTGGCGCAGGCGCTCGCCGCGGCCGCGTCGACGGTGCCCGAGGAGCTCGACGTCCACTCGTTGCGCGCCTACTTCATCCGCCGCGGCGACCACAACGAGCCCGTCCGCTACGAGGTGGACCGCATCCGCGACGGTCGCTCGTTCGCCACCCGTCGCGTGGTGGCCCGGCAGGCGGTGGGGGCGATCCTCAACCTGGAGGCGAGCTTCCAGCGGCGCGAGGCGTCCGAGGACGTGGAGACGGTGTCCGCCCCGCCCGACCTGCCGACCCCCGACCAGCTCGAGCAGAGCTCGTGGAGCCCGGTGTTCGAGCGGGCGTTCGTCCCGGCGGACCGGATCGCGAGCGGGTCGGGCCGGGACGGCCGCGGTCGGGCCACGGCGTGGCTCCGGGTGTGCGGCTCGATCGGGGACCGTCCGGTCGACCACGCCGCCGGCCTCGCCTACCTCTCCGACGACCTGCCGACCGACGCCGTCGTGCGGGCCCACCCGGTGCGCAACGAGTCGGACGAGGTGCTGCACCAGGCGCTGTTCACGGCCAGCCTGGACCACACCATCTGGTTCCACCGCCCGATGCGGGCCGACGAGTGGCACGTGCACGACTTCACCTGCCACACGTTCGTGGGCGGGCGCGGCCTCGCCTTCGGGCACGTGTTCGCGCTCGACGGGTCCCACGTCGCGACGGTCGCGCAGGAGGTCCTCCTCCGGGACACCCGCCGGCGGGACAAGGGCTGACCGCCTCCTCCGCACGGGAATCTTGAGTTCCCGGTCCAGGTGCCGATGTCTGGGTCGAGGAGGTGTGTGCGGATGCGCCTGGTCGAGCTGCACCTGGACGCCGATCGACCGATCCACCTGGAGCTGCACGAGCGCTTGACGGTCGTGGTCGCGGACGACGCCGTCGCGGCCGCCGTCGTCGATCGGCTGCGTCGGGCCTACGTGCTGGCCGGTGGTGAGGTGCGGGGCACCGTCGACGGCGGCGGCTACCTCACGCCCTTCGATCCCACGGCGGTCGTCGCGCTCGCGCTCGACGGCGACGGACTGCCCACCCTCACGTCCACCGACCTGCCGCCCCCCGATCCGTCGAGGCGGCTGCAGGACCGCGAGCGGGCCGTGGCCGAGCTCGTCGCGCTCGAACCCGAGGTGCACCGTGCCCGCGCCGAGCTCGACCAGGCACGGCGGGTGCACGACGCCACGGTGGCGGCGGCGGCGGCCGGTGCCGAGGAGATGTCCACCTCGACGGCGCGACGCGACGACCTCGTCGCGGCAGCGGCCGCGCTCGAGCAGCGCCCGCCCGAGCTGGAGCGGGAGCGGGCGGCGGCCGAGGAGGCGCTCGCGGCCGCCGAGGCGCGCGTGGTGGAGCTGCGCTCGGTCCGGGACGAGCTCGGTCC
>JAEVZA010000444.1 GCA_023392475.1 Actinomycetes bacterium
ACCCGGGCGTCAGCCCCGGTCGAGCCGGCGGGCGTCGCCACGGAGGCGGTCGAGCACCGCCGCCTCGTGCGGCAGCGCCCGGCCGCCGTTCGCGGCCCGGCCCAGCGCCAGGCCGATCATCGCCTCGCGGGCGAGCAGCACGAACGTGCGACGCTCGTCGGTGGTCACGACCGCCTCGGCGATCGTCGCCGGGTCGACGAGCGAGGCGAACGACGCCACGACCGGGCCGATCTCGGTCCGCAGCTCGGGCTCGTTCGCCATGGCGAGCCACGCCTCGACCACGGCCTTGAAGCGGCGACGGCCGATGCAGGCCCACGTGCGGTCGACGACGTCCTCGATCGACGTCACCGGCCCCGTGCCCGCCGCCCGCCGCAGCTCGTCGTGGACCCGTGCGAGCGCCTCCGCGAACAGCGCCGGCAGGCCGTCGAAGTGGTGGTGGAAGGCGCCCCGGGTGAGCCCGGCGCGCTCGCAGACCCACACCGCGGTGGTCGCCGCCCAGCCTTGCTCGACGAGGCCCTCGATCGCGGCGTCGGCCAGCGCGGCGCGCGTGGAATCCCGGCGCTCGGCCTGGGTCCGCCTCGTCACGGGTGCGTCAGGGGTCATCGTGGTCCAGCTCGGGGTCGTGCTCGAGGGGCCCGAGCCTGGCAGCGATCATCCGCCGCGCCAACCTCGGCAGGCCGCGGTCCGACGGCTGCAGCGAGCGCGACACGAGGAAGGCGCCGAAGCGGGCCTTCGCCTCGGCCCGGAGCTGGTCGACCTCGCTGCGGCGCGTCACGCCCAGCCCGCCCGCTCGATCCCGGCCACGACGTCCTCCGGCGGGTCGGCGCGATCGATCCGCCCGGGGAACCCCTTGAAGTTCGGCGTGCCCTGCTCGGCGTCGCGGCGCGCCGCGTCGTCGCCGCACAGCACGGCGTCGCTGCTGATGAACGCGCCCGCCAGCTCGGATCCGCCGCGCAGCTCCGGGTACCACCAGCCGTGCGGCACCCGGACGTGGCCCGGCCGCATCGACGGCTGCACCAGCACCTGCGCGACCACCGACCCGTGCGGCGTGCTCAGGCGCGCCCAGTCGTCGTCGGCCAGGCCCTCGCGCCCGGCGTCGTCGGGGTGCAGGAAGAGGCGCGGCGTGGGCGACCGGCGGCGGAGCACGCCGACGTTGCGCTGGCCCGTCTGGAAGAAGGGGTCCTCGCGCACGCCGGTGAACACCCGGTACGGGTGCTCGTCGTCCGTCGGCTCGGCGTCGCGGTGGTACGGCAGCGGGTCGAACCCCAGATCGCGCAGGACGCTCGACGCGAGCTCGACCTTCCCGCTCGGCGTGGCGAAGCCGGTGCGCCGGTACTTGCGGAACCTCGGCGGCGGCGCGTCCGCGAGGTGCTCCCGGGCGAACTCCTCGAACGTCCGGCCCGACGGCGCCAGGCGGTGGTCCAGCACGTCCTCCAGGGTCGCCCACGGGAACTCGTCGCCGAACCCGGACCGGTGCGCGAGGTCGCGCCAGAACCGGAACGTGCTCGACGCCTCCGGTGGCGGGTCCACGACCCGCTCCGACAGGGTGAGCCGGTTCGTCCACCCCCACGTGTCGGCGACGTGGTTGCGCTCGGTGAACACGTCGCCCGGCAGGACGTAGTCGGCCAGCATCGCGGTCGGCGTCATGAACACCTCGTGGGCCACGACGAGGTCCTGGTTGAGGATCGCCCGGTGGACCCGGTGCTGGTTCGGGTAGCTCAGCAGCGCGTTGTTGCCGAGCGCGAAGAACGCCTTGACCGGGTAGGGCTCGCCGGTCGCCATGGCCTCGAACACGAGCGACGGGTTGGCCATGTGGCAGCCCATCACCAGGTCCGCCCACGACCGCCCCCAGACGCGGCGCGTCGGCTCGGCCAGGATCTCCGCGGTGCGGTACGTGTAGACGGGGTGCTCGTCGTAGCCGAGCTGCTTGCGACGCTGCTCCGGTGGCAGCCGCTCGTGGAGCTGGAGGTCCGACTCCGGCAGGTAGCCCGGGTGGAAGCCCCCGAGGACCTCGCCGCCGGCCACGTCGAGGTTGCCGGTGACCGCCCGCAGGATGGAGTGGAGCCGGATGGCGGAGGTCGACGAGACCTGCTGGTCCGTGACCGGCGTCCACGGGATCACCGCGCCGTCGGCCGTCGCGTAGGCGCGAGCGGCCCGGGCGATGAGCTCGCGGTCGACGCCCGTGATCGCCTCGACGCGCTCGAGCGGGTACTCGTCGACGCGGGCGCGCAGCTCGTCGAAGCCGATGCACCAGTCGCGCACGAAGTCCTCGTCGAACAGGCCCTCGTCGAGGATCACCTTCAGCCACCCGAGGCACATCGCCGCGTCGGTGCCGGCGCGCAGCTGGAGGTGCAGGTCCGCCCGCTCGGCCTGCTCCGACACGCGGGGGTCGAGCACGATCACCGTGGCACCGCCGGCACGGGCCGCCTCGATCATGTTGTGGATCGGCGTCCACGAGTGCTTGCGCGGGTTGTGGCCGAACAGGACGATGCACCGCGCGCCGACGATGTCGGGGAACGGGAACCAGCCGTACGTCAGGCGGTTCACGGCGGCGGTGTTGCCGGCGCACATCGCGACCCCGCTGATCCAGTTCGGGCTGCCCAGCAGGTTCATGAACCGGCGGTCCATGCCGTGGGTGACCTGCGTGTTCCACCCCGACGTGGACACCGCCAGCGCCTCCGGGCCGTGCTGCGCGACCACGTACGCGAGCCGCTCCGCGATCTCGTCCATCGCCTGCTCGTAGGTGATCTCCTCCCACCGGTCCGCGCCGCGTTCCCCCACGCGCTTCAACGGGACCCGCAGCCGGTCGGGGTGGTTGTGGATGCGCGGCGCCGCAGTCCCCTTGAAGCACACGTTGCGCGCCAGCAGCGGGTGCTCGTGCGGCAGGACCTTGGTCACGCGCCCGTCGACCGCCTCCGCGCGCAGCTGGCAGCCGATGTCGCAGATCGAGCAGACGACGTGGCGTGTCCGGGCCATCCATGGAACTCTACATACATTGCTGTATGTATGTAGAGTGCTCGGCGGACGCGCACCGGCGCCCCTCGCGGGGCGCCGGTGGACCAGGATCCGGGCGGGCGATCGGTGCGGTCGGTGCCGGCCGCCCGGGAGACGTCAGGCCGAGGCGGCGCGGTCCTGGGCGACGGCGTCCATCTCGAGGTACTCCTCGCCGGTGTCGACCCAGTCCTCGAACTGGGACACGCCGAGCACGTCGAACCGCTTGCGCAACCAGCCGTCGTTCGCGTCGAGGAGGCCGAGCTTCTTGCAGTTCGGCACGATCTTCGAGAACAGCAGCTGCTGGAACGGGTCCTCGTTCTTGACCTCGGCCGGCACGTCGAAGAGCTTCACGGCCTTGCGGACGTCGATGCCCATCCGGTCCCAGACCTCCTGCTGGAGGAACCGGTCGCGCATGCGCACGGCGGCCTCGAACGCGAACTCCTGGCGCTCGAGCAGCTCGGCGTCGGTGAGCCCGGCGTAGAACTCCTGGAGGGAGAGCACGCCGAAGGCGACGTGGCGGGCCTCGTCGCTCATCACGTACCGGAGGAGCTGCTTGAGCAGCGGGTCGGGCGTGGTCTGCATCGCCATGCCGAACGCGGCGAGGGCGAGGCCCTCCACCATGATCTGCATGCCGAGGTAGGTCATGTCCCAGCGGCTGTCGTTGATGATGTCGTCCAGCAGCAGCTTCAGGTGGGCGTTGATCGGGTAGTGCCCGTCGAGCTTGGTGTCCAGGTACTGGGCGAACACCTCGACGTGGCGGGCCTCGTCCATCACCTGCGTGGCGGCGTAGTACTTCGCGTCGATCCACGGCACGGTCTCGACGATCTTCGCCGTGCACAGCAGCGCACCCTGCTCGCCGTGCATGAACTGGCTGAGCGACCAGTTCTGCACCTCGTGCGCGAGCTCCACCCACTGGGTGCGATCCCACGACTCGAACGGCGTGCCGGTGAAGTCCACCCCTCGGGCCTCGAACTCCATCTGCTGCATGTCCGCCATCATCTCGGCGAACTGCTGCTGGTCGACGTCGAGCGACCAGTCGAGGTCGGTCTGGCCGTTCCACTGGGAGTGCTTGGCCTTCTCGTAGAGCTTGTTGAGGGCCGGTCGCGCGCCCTTCTCGTAGTCCCACGTGAAGATGGCGTCCGCGTTGTCGCGGACCGCGTGGATGACCTCGTCCACGTCGGTGTTCGCCGTCGTGAGGATGGTCTCCAGGTCGTCGACGTCGCTCCGCCCGAGGATCTCCTCGTCGGTGGAACCGGCCATGTCGCTACCCCCTGTGTCCTCCGACCCGCTGGTGTCGCCCCACGGGCGGGCGACCGGGTCGGATCCGTTCAGGTTGCCACACCACGTGGGACGGGGGTCGTCCCCCGCCCCACGGAGCGTGCCCGTGCGTTCAGGCGCCCTCCGCCGCGACGGCGTCGAGCGATGCGTACTCGTCGGTGGTGTCCACCCAGTCCTCGAACTGGATGATCCCGATCTCGGTGAACTTGGTGCGGAGCCAGCCGTCGCCGGCGTCGAGCAGCCCGAGCTTCTTGGCGTTCGGGACGATCTTCGAGAACAGGACCGTCTGGAACGCCTCCTGGCCAGGGTTGGGACGGGACGTCATGAAGGCGTGGACCGCGTCGGGGTCCGCACCGAGGCGCTCCCACACGTCCCGGAACATGAACCGCTGCTGGAGCCGGACCGCCGCCTCGAACGCGAACTCCTGGCGCTCGCGGATCTCCGCCGCGCCGAGTCCCTCGTAGTACTCCTGGAGGGAGAGGACGCCGAAGGCCACGTGGCGGGCCTCGTCGCTCATCACGTACCGGAGGAGCTGCTTGAGCAGGGGCTCGGTGGTGAGCATGTGCATGAAGCCGAAGGCGGCGAGCGCCAGGCCCTCGACCATGATCTGCATGCCGAGGTAGGTGATGTCCCAGCGCCCGTCGGTGATGATGTCGTCGAGGAGCGACCCGAGGTTGGGGTTGATCGGGTACATCCCGTTCGTCTTCTCCTGCAGGTAGCGGGCGAAGACCTCGACGTGGCGGGCCTCGTCCATCACCTGCGTGGCGGCGTAGTACTTGGCGTCGATCCACGGCACGGTCGCCGTGATCAGGCCGGTGCAGATCAGCGCTCCCTGCTCGCCGTGGAGGAACTGCGACAGCATCGCCGTCTGGATCTCGGCCGACGCGGCGAGCCACTCCCGGTCGCCCCAGCTGCGGACCGGCGACTCCGGGTCGGTCTGCAGCAGGTTGAACCGCTCGTTCTGCGCGGAGGACTCCGCCGCCACCTTCTCGAGGTCCACCACGGTGTCCCACGGGAGGTCGTTGCCGTTCCACTGCGAGGTCTTCGCCTTCTCGTACAGCTTCACGAGGGCCGGGCGGCTGCGCTCGTAGTCCCAGGTGAAGAGGACGTCGCTGTGGAGGTCGAGCTCGTGGACGATCGCGTCGACGAGGGCGGGGTCGCGGTCGCCGTCGGGCGCCGGCGCGCCGGTCACGTCGTGGTCGAGCGAGGTCATGACGGATCTCCCTGGGTGAACGTGCCGACGAGTCGGCCGATGAACGTGTTCCACTCCGACAGCTCGACCTCGGGCAGCTCGAGCTCGCTCACGAGCATCGACCCCAGCCCGAGCATCATCATGAAGCGGGCCGCGGCGGCCGTCGTGACGTCGTCCGTGAGCTCGGCGGTGCGCTGCGCGCCGCCGAGCAGCCGCTCGACGACCTCGGACCGCTCGACGAGCGCAGCGGCGATCACGTCGGCGAGGGCCGGGTCCCGCCGAGCGGCGAGGAGCGCCTCCATCAGCAGGCCGGCGTCCTCGCCGTCCCGCGTGACCAGCCGCTCGCCGAGGCGCGTGAGCATGCCGGCGGCGCCGCTCGGGCCGTCGGTGGCGAAGAGCCCGGCGGTGGCCCGCTCGCCGTGGGCACGGATGGCGTCGGCGAGCAGCTCGGCCTTGCCGGAGTAGTGGGCGTAGATGGCGCCGGTGGTGACCCCGGCCTCCTTGGCGATCAGGGCGACGGTCGCGCCCTCGTAGCCCTTGAGCTCGAACACCCGGGCCGCGGCGTCGAGCAGGCGCTCGCGGGTCTGGTCGGCCGACACGCCGGCGATGCGCCCCACGTCAGCCCCGCCCCGCGCTTCGGGCCGGGTCGGCGGGTGCGGGAGCGGCGATCACGGGCACGCATCGACGATAACGAACGGTCGTTATGTAGGTCAACGGGTGCTGGAGCGCACCCCCCCGGGCGCCGAACTCGTAGGGGGACGTCGCCACAGCGGTCCGTCCGCTCCGAGTTCGAGGGGTGTGCCCCGATCAGGCGCCGACGTAGTCGGCGAGGTGCTCGCCGGTGAGCGTCGACCGACCGGCGACCAGCTCGGCCGGCGGGCCCTCGAACACGATGCGGCCGCCGTCGTGACCGGCACCCGGGCCGATGTCGATGATCCAGTCGGCGTGCGCCATCACGGCCTGGTGGTGCTCGATCACGATCACGGACTTCCCGCCGTCGACGAGCCGGTCGAGCAGCCCGAGCAGCTGCTCCACGTCCGCGAGGTGGAGGCCGGTCGTGGGCTCGTCCAGCACGTACACGCCGCCCTGCTCCCCCATGTGGGTCGCCAGCTTCAGCCGCTGGCGCTCGCCGCCCGACAGGGTGGTGAGCGGCTGGCCGATCGTGAGGTAGCCGAGCCCGACGTCGGCGAGCCGCTCGAGGATCCGGTGCGCGGGGGGCACGGCCCCGTCGCCCCCGGCGAAGAACGCCTCCGCCTCGGCCACGGACATCGCGAGCACCTCGCTGATGTCCCGTCCGCCGAACGTGTACTCGAGCACCGACGCGTCGAACCGCCGCCCCTCGCAGACCTCGCACGGCGCGGCCACGCCGGCCATCATCCCGAGGTCCGTGTACACCACGCCCGCGCCGTTGCAGTTCGGGCAGGCGCCCTCCGAGTTGGCGCTGAACAGCGCCGGCTTCACGCCGTTCGCCTTGGCGAAGGCCTTGCGGATCGGGTCGAGCAACTTGGTGTACGTCGCGGGGTTGCTGCGCCGCGACCCGCGGATCGGCGTCTGGTCCACCACCACGACGCCCTCGCCGCCGGCCACCGACCCGTTGATCAGCGAGCTCTTGCCGGACCCCGCCACGCCGGTGACGACGACGAGCGCACCGAGCGGGATGTCCACGTCGACGTCCTGCAGGTTGTGGGTGCTCGCGCCGCGCACCTCGAGCGCGCCGCTCGGCGTGCGCACGTCGTCCTTGAGGTGGGCGCGGTCGTCGAGGTGCCGGCCGGTGAGGGTGCCGCTCGAGCGCAACCCCTCGACCGTGCCCTCGAACATGACCTCGCCGCCGCCCGCCCCCGCGCCGGGGCCGAGGTCGACGACGTGGTCCGCGATGGCGATCGCTTCGGGCTTGTGCTCCACGACGAGCACCGTGTTGCCCTTGTCGCGCAGCTGCAGGAGCAGCTCGTTCATCCGCTCGATGTCGTGCGGGTGGAGGCCGATCGTCGGCTCGTCGAACACGTAGGTCACGTCGGTGAGCGAGGAGCCGAGGTGGCGGATCATCTTCGTGCGCTGCGCCTCGCCGCCCGACAGCGTGCCCGCGGGCCGGTCGAGCGACAGGTAGCCGAGCCCGATCTCCACGAACGAGTCGAGCGTGTCGCCGAGCGCCTCGAGCAGCGGGGCGACCGACGGGTCGTCGAGCCCGCGCACCCACTCGGCCAGGTCGCTGATCTGCATCGCGCACAGGTCGGCGATGCTCCGGCCGTCGATCGTCGACGACCGGGCGAGCTCGCTCAGCCGCGTGCCGTCGCACTCCGGGCACGTCGTGAACGTGACGGCCCGCTCGACGAAGGCACGGATGTGCGGCTGCAGCGCGTCGACGTCCTTCGACAGCATCGAGCGCTGGATGCTGGGGACGAGCCCGGCGTAGGTGAGGTTGATCCCCTCGACCTTGATCTTGGTGGCCTCCCGGTAGAGGAGGTCCTGGAGCTCCTTCTTCGTGAACTTCGAGATCGGCTTGTCGGGGTCGAAGTAGCCGCAGCCCCGGAAGATCCGGCCGTACCAGCCGTCCATCGTGTAGCCGGGGATCGTGATGGCGCCCTCGTTCAGCGACTTCGTCTCGTCGTAGAGCTGGGTGAGGTCGATGTCGTTGATCGCGCCGCGGCCCTCGCACCGCGGGCACATGCCTCCGACGATGCTGAAGCTGCGCTTCTCCCGCACCTTGGCGCCGGCCTTCTCCACGGTCACCGCGCCGGCCCCCGACATCGACGCGACGTTGAACGAGAACGCCTGCGGCGAGCCGATGTGCGGATCGCCGAGCCGGCTGTAGAGGATGCGCAGCATCGCGTTGGCGTCGGTGGCGGTCCCCACCGTGGAGCGCGGATCGGTGCCCATGCGCTCCTGGTCGACGATGATCGCCGTCGTCAGGCCCTCGAGCACGTCGACGTCGGGCCGGGCGAGCGTCGGCATGAACCCCTGCACGAAGGCGCTGTACGTCTCGTTGATGAGCCGCTGCGACTCGGCGGCGATCGTTCCGAACACCAGTGAGCTCTTGCCCGAGCCCGACACGCCGGTGAACGCGGTCAGCCGCCGCTTGGGCAGCTCGACGCTCACGTCCTTGAGGTTGTTGACGCGGGCGCCGTGCACCCGGATGAGGTCGTGCGTGTCGGCGGGCGACCCCGACGTGGCGGCACCCGTCGACGCCGCGGTGGCAGGGGCCCGCTCGGCAGGGGCCTTCCTGGCAGGGGCCTTCCTGGAAGGCGCCCGCTCGGTCGCGGCCCCCTTGCCGGAAGCCTTCGTCGCGGGCGCCTTCCTGGCGGGCGACTTCTTGGCGGGCGACTTCTTGGCGGGCGACTTCTTCCGCGCGGCGGCGTGCTTCGTGGTCCGGGGCATGGGTGATCTCCGTGTCCCGCGCGCGGCGGGGTCGCTGGGGTCGGTGTGCTGTCTACCGGATCGGGCGCGCCGCGTCCGGGGCGCGCCGGGTGGCTCAGCCGACCTGGTTGATGCGCACGAGGTTGCCCGCCGGGTCGCGGAACGCGCAGTCCCGGATGCCGTAGGGCTGGTCGGTCGGCTCCTGCACGACCTCGGCGCCCCTCCCCGCCAGCTGCTCGAACGCCCCGTCGAGGTCCGAGGTGGCGAGCGTGATGATCCCGTAGGTGCCCTTGGCCATCATCTCGGCGATCATGCGGCGCTCGTCGTCGGTGATCCCCGGGTCGGCGGCCGGCGGGTGCAGCACGATCGACGTGGACCCGTCGGGCGGACCGACGGTCAGCCAGCGGAGCCCCTCGTAGCCCACGTCGTTGCGGAGCTCGAAGCCGAGCGTGTCCCGGTAGAAGGCGAGCGCGGCGTCGGCGTCGTCGTGTGGGAGGAAGGCGGAGAAGACGGTGATGTCCATAGGCGCCACGCTACGGACGACCACCCGCCGGCACTTCTCGATTCCTGACCGGTCGCGTCACCTGCTTGACCACGCACGACGGCATGCCCGCCGTCGCCCGGGCGGCCTCCCGGCGGTACACGCTCGGCGACATCCCGACCAGCTCGGTGAAGCGGGTGCTGAACGTCCCGAGCGACGAGCAGCCGACCGCGAAGCACACGTCGGTCACACTCAGGTCACCCCGCCGGAGCAGGGCCATGGCCCGCTCGATGCGCCGGGTCATCAGGTAGCTGTAGGGCGACTCGCCGTAGGCGGACTTGAACCGACGGCTCAGGTGGCCGGCCGACATGTGGACGCCCCGCGCCAGCGCCTCGACGTCGAGCGGCTGCGCGTACTCCCGGTCGATCCGGTCCCGGACACGGCGCAGCCAGACGAGGTCCTGCAGGTGCTGCGCCTCGTCGGGGGTGCGGGTCACCTCCCGATGGTGCCCTCCGGGCGCGGCGATCGGCAATCGGCGCCGACGGACCTCAGTCGGGTCGCATCGGGCCGGTCGGCTCGGTCGTCGTCGCGTGCACGAGCAGCTCCGCGAGCTCGGCCGGGCGGCTGAGGAAGGGCGAGTGCGACGCGTCGATCGTCAGCGCGTCCACCCCGAGTCGCTCGGCGACCAGCTCGGCCAACCACGCCGGCTGCGCCCGGTCGTCGGTGCAGCGGATGAAGCTGCGCGGCGGCTGGGCCGCCCACAGGTTCGGCAGCGACACCGGCACGGTCGACGTCTCCCCCGCCCGCTCGGGGCAGAGGCGCCGGAAGGCCCACTCGACGGTCTCGTCGTCGCAGTCGTGGAAGAACAGCGCGCGTGCGCCCGCCGCGGTGGCGACGCTCATCGCGCCGTCGTCGCCGACCTGCAGGTGCTGCAGCATCCCCGCGACGTCGAAGTCGCCGATCGACCCGTCCGCCCGCATCGCCATCGCGTCCGGCCACGTGCGCCCCTCGCGGGGGAACCCGGCGGCGAGGTAGACGAGGTGGCCGACGCGCTCCGGCGCGGCGTCCGCCGCGGTCGAGATGTCGAACCCACCGCCGGAGTGGCCGACGAGGACGTCGCCGGGTTCCACCACGTCGAGGATCGCCCCGGCACGACCGGTGAAGGTCGTGGGCTCGACCTCGTGGCGCCGCTCGCCGTGGCCCGGCAGGTCGACGGCCACCGCCTCGTGGCCGAGCCGCTCGAGCTCGGGCACGGTGCGGCTCCAGCACCAGGCGCCGTGGAACCCGCCGTGGACGAGGACGAACCGCACGGTCAGCTCCGGCCGACGGGCTCGTCGAGCTCGACGTCGAACGCCGAGAGGTACTCGTCGAAGACGGGTTCGAGCTCGTCCCGCGTCAGGCCGTACTCCTCGAGCGTGTAGCTCGGGACCCCGTGCTTGTGCTGCGGGTTCTCGTCGAGCCACGCCTGCATCCCGGCCTCCACCTCGGGCGTGAGCTCGTCGCCGGTCCAGGCGTAGAGCGCGCGCATCGTGGCGAGGGGATCGCGGAGGAGCTCCGCGTAGTGCAGGTGGAAGAACCGGTCGTCGCCGATCCGCTCCAGGGTCCGCAGGGGGCGCACCACGTGCTCGCGCATCTGGCGCTTGCAGTTGGCGCCGAGCGCCGCCTTGTCGTTCGCCTCCGGTTCGAGCGTCATCGCCGCCGGCAGCGAGAGCAGGTTGCACAACGACCCGGTCGCCGTGAACGGGTCGCGGTGGGCCCACACCAGCTGGGCGTCGGGGAACACCTCCAGCAGCGCGTCGAGGTGGACGGCGTGCGACGGCATCTTGAGGTTCCACCGGCCGGGCGCGTGCGACTGGAGCACCTGGAGGACGGTGCGCTCGTACTCGTACGCGCTGCGGACGTCGCAGCCGTCGAGCAGCCAGTCCGCGTACCCCGTGCCCGGGGTGAACGAGTCCCAGAGCAACCCCTTGAAGTCCTGCTCGTGCAGGAACATGCACTCGGTCGGGCCGTCGGCGTCCTCCCAGTGCGGGAGCGGCATGCCCAGTGACGCCACCATCTCGATGACGGCGCGGTCCTGCTCCATCATCTCGAGGCACCGCGGATCCGTCCGCAGGGTCGCCGTGGTGGCGGGCGGCACCGTGTCCACCGCCTCCCACTTGAGCAGCGACCGGCGGCGCGGATCCCGGTCGAGCAGGTAGCTCGCCATCGTCGTGCCGGTCCGGGGCATGCCGAGCACGAACAGCGGCCGCTCGATCGCGCCGTCGAGCACCTCGGGGTGCGCCTCGACGTGGGCGTGGACGCGGAGCCGGTTCGCCAGCGCCGCCGTGGCGCGCTCGACGACCATGTCGCGGCCGCCCTCCGTGATGCGCGGATCAGCGGCCAGGCCGAGTACGACCTCCAGCCCCTCGCGCCACGAGTCGCCGTCGAGGCGTTCCAGGCCGGTCCGCTCGGCGGCCTGCCCGAGGACGTCGTCGACGGTCGTCATGGTTCGGCCCTCAGCTCCTCCGCGGCGCGGCGCAGCCACGCGGACTCCCAGAAGTTGGTGCTGCGCCCGAGCAGCGCCTCGTGCGCGGCGGCGCCCACCTCGCGTGCGCCGGCGTGCGACGGCTCCGCGGCCAGCACGAGCTCGACGAGGTGGACGGCCTCGAGGTGGTCGCCGCCGGCGACGCGCGCACGGGCCGCATCGACCAGCGCGTCGGCACCGGCCGCGGCGACCAGGTCGGTGGCCACGGCGGTGACCGGCACGTCGAACAGCTCCGTCGTCGACCGGTGGTGGAACCAGCCGGCGTAGGTCTCCCAGATGGCCCGCACGTTCCACGACGTGCGGCCGTAGCCCTCGCCGACGTCGAGGTGCTGCGGGACGCGCACGTCTCGCATCAGGGTCAGCACGTCGAGGCCGGCCTCCATGCCCTCGATCGTCCGGTCGTGCACGTGCTGCGTGGCGTCGCGCAGGTTCGTGACCTCCTCGGCGATCCGGTCCTCGCCCTCGATCGGGTCGAAGTGCCCCGTGACGAGCCGGCGGGCACCGAGCGAGAGGACGACGTCGGCCGAGGCCACGTACTGCAGGGCCTCCCGGTACCGGTCGCCCCGGATCGTCACCAGGTTGGGCACGTGGCCGAAGAGCGGTCCGAACAGGTTGCCGGTGAACACCGTGCCGTCCTCGGGCAGCCACACGACGAGCGCGTCCGTGGTCTCGCCGCCGGGCGTCGAGATCAGCACGACGTCCCGGCCGCCCACGGTCAGCTCGAGGCGGTCGGCGAACGTCACCGTCGGCTCCGGGAAGGTGATGGCCCACTCCTCGGGCGGCAGCGAGGTCATCCCGGCGATCATGGCGTCGGTCAGGTGGGAGAACGCGAACGACGTGTTGCGGGCGTGGTAGTTCGGCAGCAGCTCGTGGTCCGCCTCCGAGCGGGTCCACGCCTCCTGCATGATCACGTCGGTGCCCTCGTCGACCAGCCCGCGGTGACCGGCGACGTGATCGGCGTGTCCCTGCGTGAGGACCAGCGCCCGCGTCGGGCCGGGCCGGACCGCGTCGAAGGCGCGACGGCGGATGGGTCCCTCGAACGGGAGGCCGGCGTTGAGCACGACGCGACCCTCGTCGGTGCCGATCGCGTACGAGTTCGACACCCCCGGCGACATCCAGATGTCGTCGCCGATGGCGACGGCCGGACCCTCGGCAGCCGGGGCGATGTCGGCGGCTCCCGGCCGCTCGCGGTGGATGCCGGCCACGTCAGAACGCCAGGTAGCCGCCGTCGACCGCGAGCGCGACGCCCGTGGTGTACGCGGACGGCGCGCTGCAGAGGAACAGGGTGGCGGCCGCGCACTCCTCGGGCGTCCCCATGCGGCCGGCGGGCACCCGTGCGAGCTCCTTCTCCTTGATCTCCGCGAGCTCGGGCAGGTCGAGCGCCGAGGTCATCCGCGTGAGGATGAGCCCGGGCGCCACGGCGTTGACGCGGATCCCGTCGCCCATCCAGGCGAGGGCGAGGTTCCTCGTCGTGGCGATGAGGCCCGCCTTCGACGCCGAGTAGCCGGGCACGGCCGGCACGCCGCGGAAGGCAGCCATCGACACGATGTTGACGACCGACGCCCCTCCGGCGAGCTCGCTCGCGCCGAGCGCGCCCCGGAGCCGCATCGACAGGCGCACGGCCCCGCGCAGGTTGGTGTCGAGCGAGGCGGAGAAGCCCTCGGGCGTCCACTCGTCGAGGCCGCCCGGGTACGGCGTGCCGGCGTTGTTGACGAGGACGTCGAGCGTCTCGAACCGCGCCGCCAGCTCGTCGATGGCGTCGACGTCGCGGGTGTCGACCGAGACGAACTCGAAGCGGTCGAGGTCGACCCCGTCGTCCGCGTAGTCCGCCACGCCACCCCGCGTGCCGGTGATCGTGACCGACGCCCCCGAGTCGGCGAACGCTGCGGCGATGGCGTTGCCGATGCCGGCGGTGCCGCCGGTGACCAGCACGGACGCTCCCGAGAAGTCGAAGGTGCAGGTGTTCGTGCCCATCACTCGCCCTCCCCGACCGTGACCAGGACCTTGCCGCAGTCCTTGTCGCCGTCGAGCAGGCCGAGCGCCCGGTCGAACTGCGCGAGCGGCACCCGGTCGGTGATGACGCTCGAGAGGTCGCGCCGGGCGAGCAGGTCGATCGCGTCCTCGAACCTCGCCGGGTACCCCATGGAGCCCTTGATCTCGAGCTGCTTCGACATGACGTTCAGGAGGCTCGTCGGCACCGGCTCCATGTGGACGGCCACGACCGACACCCGGCTGTCGGGGCGGGCGTGGGCGAGGATGTCCCCGACGACCTGGGCGGACCCGCTCGCCTCCACGTACGCCTGGGTGCCCGGGATCGGCGACCCCATGAGCTCCTCGCGGCCGTGCAACCGGATCAGCTCCTCCCAGACGTCGACCTCGGTCGGGTCCAGCACCGCGCTCGCACCGAGACCGCCGGCCAGCTCGAGCCGGCGGGCGCTCAGGTCGATCCCGACCACCGGGACCCCGAGGTCCACGAACATGGCGATGGCCGCGAGCCCGATCGGTCCGCAGCCGAACACCGCGACCTGCTCCGACGGGTCGGCGCCCGTGCGGGTGGCCGACTTCATGCCGACCGCGACCGGTTCGGCGAGGGCGGCCACGTCGAGCGCCATGTCGTCGGGCACCCGGAACACCCGGCGCCCACGGGCCGCGTCCCGCACGAGGAGCCGCTCGGTGAGCCCGCCCGCGGCACCGCCGTTGCCGATGATGTCGAACCCGTCCACGTTCGGATCGCCGGGGAAGACCACGACCCGGTCGCCCACCGCCGAGTCGGTCACCTCGGAGCCGACCCACTCGACGACGCCGGAGATCTCGTGGCCGAGCGGCATCGGCCCGCCCGTCACGCAGAACCCGCCCATGCGGATGTACGTGAGGTCCGACCCGCAGATCCCGCACGCCGCGACGCGCACCACCACGTCCCTCGGTCCGGGGTCGGGGGGATCCGTCTCGTCCAGCCGGACCTCACCCGGTCCGTGCACCGCGGCCTGCACCATCGCTGTCCCCCTCGTCCCGGTCCTGGGTGTCGAACCCGTGCGCCATCGATCTCGACGCCGGCGATCGCAGCGCCTCGATCGCTGCCGTCGATGGTGCTGAGCTTCGAGTATTCGACGCTATGGTTCGGTTATTCATGTGACGCTAGGCACCGGCGCCAGGAGGGTCAAGGGATGACGCGATCGGCATCCCCCCCAACGGAACGCGTCCTCGACGTGGTCGAGCTGCTCGCCAGCCCGGCCGGCGCAGGCAGCCGGCTCGTCGACGTGGCCCGGCGCCTCGACATCTCCCAGGGCACCGCGCACGCGATCCTCGCCGTGCTCGTGGCGCGCGGCTGGGTCAGCCGCGATCCCGTCGACCGGACGTTCTCGCTCGGTCCCGCGCTCGGCGTCACCGCCGCGCTCGCCGACGGTTCCCGACCCCTCGCCCACGCCGCGCACACCGCCGCGATCCGGCTGTCCTCCGAGCTCGGGCTCGCGGCATCGGTCACCGAGCGGTCCGGCGACGTGATCGTGCTCACGTTCTTCGGTGGCGGCGGCAGCGAGCTCGAGGCGCTCCCGCCCGGCGAGCGCATCCCGTTCGCCGCGCCGTTCGGACCGGGGTTCGCCGCGTGGGAGCCCGAGGACGGCCGACTCGCCTGGATCGGACGGGGGGCCGCGAGCAGCCCGGGGCTCGCGGCGCGGCTCACCGCGTACCTCGACGACACCCGGGCACGTGGGCACAGCATCGAGCGCATGAGCCCCGCACTCGTGCGCACCGCGCAGCTGATGCGGTCCCTCGAGGGAGACCCGTCGTCCGATCCCGTGCGACGGATCATCGACGACGCGCTGGTCGACGTCGCTGCGGCCGGGCTCGAGCCCGACACCGGCGACGGGGACGAACGGCCCGTCACCGCGCTGAGCGCCCCGGTGTTCGACCGCCACGGACTGGTCGTCCTCAACGTCGCGGTCCACCCGTTCCGGGTCCTCGACACGACGGCGGTGGCGGCGCTCGCCGGATCGCTGACCGAGGCGACGACGGGGATCTCCGCGTCGCTCGGCGCCCCGGAGGCGTGACCACCGCCCACGGCGGCGACTCGGACGGGGGACAGCCACTCTCCGCGTCTGAACCACCACCGTCCGGGTAGGGACGAGTTGTGCCGTCCGTCGAACCGGCGCCACCGGCGCCCGTGCAGCTGACCGCCCCGCATCGGTCCAGCTGGGCGGTGCCGAGGCTCCGGCTCGCCACCGACGTGTGGCTGGGCGCGACGTGGCCGGCTCCCGCCGCCGGTCCGTCCCCCACGGACGTCCCGGAGGGGTCGTCGCCGGTCGCATCCGCCGCGCCGGCGACCGACCCCGCCGCTCGCGGCCGGACGGGCTGATCGGGGCACCCGGCGATCGCCGGCGGGCGTCGTGCGAGACTGCGCCGGTGCGCAGCCCGACGATCGTCGGACGGGACGACCAGCTCGCGGCGATCCGCGACCGCGTGGACCGCGCACGATCGGGTGAGGGCGGGGTCGTGGTCGTCGTCGGCGACGCCGGGTCCGGCAAGAGCCGCCTCGTGCGGGACGTTGTGGCGGACGGGGACGTCACCTCGGCGATCCTGCGCGGGCGGGCGGTCGACTCGTCGAACCCGGTGCCCTTCCGCCCGCTCACGGAGGCGTTCCAGCACGCGTTCCGCGGCGTCGACCGGCCGGACGACGTGCTCGAGGGCCTCGCCGCGCACGTCGGGTCCCTCGTCCCGGCGTGGGCGCCGTCCGCGCCGACGGCCGACGGGACGCCGGCCGTCGTGGTCGGTGAGGCCGCGATCCGGCTCCTCCGGCTCGCTGCGGCAGGTGAGGGCACCGGCGTCCTCGTGCTCGAGGACCTGCACTGGGCGGACCCGGAGACGCTCGAGGTGGTCGACCTCCTCGCCGACGCGACCGTCGCCGAGCACGTGCTGACGATCTGCACGACGCGGCCCGACGGCTCGGCGACGACCCTGCTGGAGCGGCTGGGGCGCCGCTCCCCCACGGCGCTCGTCGAGCTGGGGCCGCTCGACCCGGCCGCGGTGCGGGCCATGGCCGCCGCGTGCCTGGAGGTCGACGAACCGCCGCCGGGGCTCGACGCGTTCCTGGACGAGCGCAGCGACGGCAACCCGTTCCTCGTCGAGGAGCTGCTCGCCGGCCTCGTGTCCTCCGGCGACCTGCGCCGCGTCGACGGCCACTGGACCGTGGGCGAGCTGCGGGCGACCGTGCCGTCGAGCCTCCAGGCCTCGATCCACCGGCGGGTCGCCTCCCTGGACCCGTCCGTCCTGCGGGTGCTCGGGGCAGCGGCGCTGCTCGGCCGGGACTTCGACTGGGAGCTGCTGCCCGGCATCGCCGAGGCCGACGGGCGGGCGGTCGTCGACGCGCTGCGCGCCGGGGCGGACGTCGGGTTGATCGAGGTCCGGCACCCGGCGTTCCGCTTCCGCCACGCGCTCACCCGGGAGGCGGTGCTCGGCGAGCTGCTCCCGCCGGAGCTGCACGAGCTCGCGGCGCGGGCGTGGCCCGTGATCGAGCGGGCGCACCCGGGGTTGCCC
>JAEVZA010000463.1 GCA_023392475.1 Actinomycetes bacterium
GAGCGGTGCGTCGCTTCGGGCGCGGCGGTCGGTCGCTGCGGGCCGCCGCCCTCGCCGCGCCGCTGCTCGCGTCGCGGCCCGCCGTCGTCCACCTCGGCTTCAGCGGGATCGCCGTGTCGCTCGCCGACGCCCTCGAGCTCCTCGATCCCGGGACGCGGACGGTGATCAGCTGCCGCGGCTCGGGCGAGCTGGTGCAGCCGGTCGTCGACCCGTCGGTGCGGCCGGCGCTCGGGCGGGTGCTCGGTGCCGCCGACGCCGTGCACGTCGTGTCCGAGGCGGTCGGCCGCGCGTCGGTGCGCCTCGGCGCGCCGGCGGACCGCGTGCACCTCGTCCGGCCGGCGATCGACGCGGGCCGCTTCGTCCGGCGCACGCCGCGCCGAGACCCCGGCGACCCCCTCCGGCTCGTCACGGTCGGCCGGCTCCACTGGGTGAAGGGGATCGACACGCAGGTCGACGCGGTCGAGCTGCTGCGGCGGCGGGGCCGGTCGGTCGAGCTCACCGTGATCGGCGAGGGCCCGGAGCGGGCCGCCCTCACGTTCCGGGCCGACGCCCTGGGCGTGGCCGACCGCGTCCACCTGGTCGGGCAGCGCAGCCCCGACGAGGTCCGCGACGACGTGGAGGCCGCCGACGCGTTCCTCCTGACGAGCGTGTCCGAGGGGACCTCGAACGCCGTCCTGGAGGCGATGGCGCTCGAGGTGCCGGTGATCAGCTCGGCCGTCGGCGGCATGCCGGAGGTCATCGAGGACGGGGTGGACGGGATGCTGGTCCCGCCGGGCGATCCCGGTACGCTCGCGGAGTCCGTCGAGCGCCTGTTCGACGGCGGTGCGTCGGCCGGCGACCTGGCCGATGCGGGGCGACAGAAGATCCTCGGGGGCTTCACGTTGGATCGGCAGCGGGACGACATCCGCACGATGTACTCGGCGGTGCTGGGGTGACGACCACGGCACCCCCCGCGGGCGGCGGCGACGTCGGCGGTCCGGAGCCGGAGCGGCCCGCGACCACGGAGCCGGAGCAGCGCGACGTCGCCGAGGCCGGCATCTGGTCCTCGATCCTGAAGCTCTTCAAGGGCGAGTACCCGGCGCTGGTCGGCCTGTCCCTCAGCTCGTTCGTCGGCGGCCTCTGCGAGGCCGTCCTGCTCGTCCTCATCGCCAACCTGGCGCTCGCCATCGGCGGCAGCGCCACCGCGGCGGCGAAGACCAGCGTGTTCGGCCTCAAGGGCCTGAGCACGAGCCAGCTGTTCGTCGTGGCCATCGTGCTCACGGCGTTCCGCCTCTTCTTCCAGTACCTGGCCGCGCGGCTGACGGCGCGCACGACCGCGGACCTGACGCAGCGCATCCGGTCCGGCACGTTCGACGACTACGTCCACGCCTCGTGGGCCATGCAGTCCTCCGAGTCGGAGGCCGCCATCCAGGACCTCCTCCAGCGCCACGTGGCGAAGGCGCAGGCGGCGGTCATCAACGTCGGGCTGATGATCTCGACCGCGTTCATGGTGTTCGCGCTCGTCGGCTCGTCGTTCGTGGTCGACCCCGTCGCCGCGGGCTTCATCATCCTGATCGGCCTCGTGCTGTTCGTCGGGCTCCGACCGCTCACGATCCAGGCCAAGAAGCTCGGCAAGAAGCAGGCCGAGCAGGGGATCACCTACGGCGTGCAGGCGCGCGAGGCGGTCGACCTGAGCCTCGAGATCCGGGCGTTCGGGGTCAGCGACCAGGTCGCCGAGCGGCTCGACCGGGCGACCGAGGGCGAGGTGGCGCCGCTGTACCGGGCCCAGCTCGTCGCCCGGATGGTCACGGTCGTCTACACGTCCGCCGCGATCCTCATCCTGCTCGTGTCGCTCCTCGGGCTCGACACCTTCCTCAACCGGCCGCTGGCCTCGATCGGGGCGATCGTGGTCGTGCTCATCCGCGCCCTCAACCAGACCAGCGGGCTCCAGACCTCGTACCACGGCCTCGGCGACCTCGTGCCGTACATCGAGCGGCTCGACCAGCAGCGGGAGCGGTTCCGGGCCTCGACGCCCCCGAGCGGGTCCGTCGAGATCGACCGCATCGGGACGCTGCGCTTCGACCGGGTCAACTACAGCTACGACCACCACGTGGACGCGCTGTCGAACGTGTCCTTCGAGGTGGCGCCGGGCGAGTCGGTGGGCATCATCGGGCCGTCGGGCAGCGGCAAGTCCACGCTGATCCAGCTGCTGCTCCGGCTCCGCCACCCCGACACGGGCCGCTACGTGATCGACGGCGTCGACGTGGCCGACATCGACGACGACAGCTGGTTCCGCCAGATCTCGTTCGTGCCGCAGGACTCCCGCCTGTTCGACGACTCCGTCGCCGCCAACATCGCGTTCTTCCGCCCCGACGTCACCCGCGAGCAGATCGAGGCCGCGGCGAGGCGGGCCCACGTGCACGACGAGATCCTCGCGATGCCCGACGGCTACGACACCCAGCTCGGGAGCCGCGGCGGCTCGGTCTCGGGTGGTCAGCGCCAGCGCATCTCGATCGCCCGTGCGCTCCTCGGCAGCCCGTCGATGCTCGTGCTGGACGAGCCGACCAGCGCGCTGGACATGCGCTCCGAGTCGCTCGTGCACCAGACCCTCAACGACCTGCAGGGCTCCGTCACGCTGTTCGTGATCGCCCACCGCCTGTCGACGCTGAACACGTGCGACCGCATCATGGTGCTCCGCGACGGCGTCCTCCAGGCGTTCGGCGACCGGACCGACCTCGAGGCGAACAACGAGTTCTACCGGCAGGCGATCGAGCTCTCGAAGATCCGGGGCTGACCGTGCCGGAGGCGGGCGACGCGGCCCGGCCGCGGCTCCTCGTCCCGCTGACCTACGGGTTGTCGGTCCGCTACGCACTGCCGACGGGCCTGCTCGACGAGCTGGCCCGCTGGACGACGCCGGTGGTGGGGCTGGGCTGGGACGACGACGACCTGCGTGAGGTGATCGAGTCGGCGGGCCACGAGGTGGTGCGGCTGCCCGACGCAGCGCTCACCCACGACTACCGGATGTACCGGCGGCGCCTCGCCGTCGTCCACCAGCGGCGGCTCGCCAGCCCGACCTCCGCGATCCAGCGCCGCCAGCGGGCCGCCGGGACGCCGTGGGGTCGCGCGCGGGCCGTGACCGGCGCGCGCCGGGCGGTCGACCTCGCCGTCACCGCGCTGCCCGGGGCGGCGGGCCGCCTCGAGGGCGAGGAGGGGGGCTGGATCGAGCGGGGGACCAACGTCGCCGACTTCCGCGACGCGCTGGACGCGCTCGAGCTCGAGGCCGTGCTCGCGGTCACCCCGTACCACGACCAGGACGGCCTGCTCCTCCGCGCCGCGGCCGACACCGGCCGGCGGTCGGTCACCTCCGTCATCTCGTTCGACAACCCGACGACGCGCGAGCGCATGGTGGCCCGCAGCGAGCGGGTGCTCGTGTGGAACCGGTTCAACCAGGACGAGCTGGTGCGCGGCTACCCAGACCTCGACGCGGATCGCGTCGTGGTCGTCGGCGCCCCGCAGTTCGACCTCCACCGCCGCGCCGACCTGCTGCTCGACGAGGCGTCCTGGCGGGGCGTGGTCGGTGCCCCCTCGGACCGGCCCGTCGTGCTCTACGGGGGTGGCGCGCCGGCGCTGGTGCCGGGCGAGCCGGACCTCGTGGCGGCGCTCGACGAGGCGATCGAGGACGGGCGCGTGCCCGACCGGCCCTGGCTGCTGGTCCGCCGCCACCCGGCGGACGTCGGCGACCGCTGGGACCGCTGCGCCGGGCGGCTGCGC
>JAEVZA010000021.1 GCA_023392475.1 Actinomycetes bacterium
GGAGGTTGCCGGCGATCGACTGGTGGACCCGGATGCCGCCGACCGAGACGATCGACCCGGAGCCGGTGATGGCCGGGGGAGTGCCGCCACCGCCGCCGCCTCCGCCGCCGCCGCTGCCGCCGGGGAAGCCAGAGCGGCCGCCCCGGCCCAGATAGGTGGTCAGGTTGGGGACCGGGGCGTTGCCTCCGGCCAGGCCGCCGCCGCCGGTCAGCCCTCCCAGACCGTTGGCCCCGTTCCCGCCGTTGCTCGCCGTCGTCGGTCCGGACGATCCGCCGCTGCCGCCTGCGGCTCCACCGCCACCGTTCTCCCCGCGGATGCCGTCCACGTAGATGCAGCAGAAGTTCAGATCGTCGGTCCAGGAGTAGCCGCCGTTTCCACCGGCTCCGCTGCGGGCCTCACCGTCTCCGCCGCACGACACCCCGCCGGCGCTCGTCGGGCCCAGGTAGCCGGCAGGCTGTCCCGCTTGCCCGATGATCCCGGCACAGCCGTCCGCCGCAGGGGCGGGGACGGCGGTCGGCCCGTCCGCACCCGCGTTGCCGGGTTGAGCCCCGATGAGGGACTGGTCGATGTCGAGGTGTGCGCCGCCCAGGACACGGACGCCGTAGGCGCTGTTGCCGCTTCCGACGGGGGTTCCGCTGTCGATGAAGGACGCGGTGATCCGAGCCGACACCGACGGACCGTCCACAAGCACGCCCGTCGCGTTCACACCGACGCCACCCTTGACGGTCAGAAGATCGAGCACGAGACCGTCGACGTCGTTCGTGATCACCACCCCTGCCGTCGTTTGCCCTGTGGGCGCGGATCCGGCATCGACGGTGAAGCCGGAGACCGTCGTCGGGTTGTGGACGTCGACGGCCCGGACGGCCCAGTTGCTCGTGCCGTCGGAGGCGCCGCGGATCGTGGAGACGTCGAGCGAGGTTCGAGCCGTGAACGTCTGGTTCCAGCCGCCCTGAACGGTCAGTCCGGAACGGACCAGGAACGGTCCGTACGTTCCCCCGGCGACGTGCAGGCCCTTCACCCCATCGTCGCTGGCACGGTTCTGACCGTGCTTGATCGTCGCACAGGGATCGCTGAGGAGGCCGCAGGTCGAGGTGTCGGCGCCCGTGGGCCGCACGAAGTACTCCGCTGCTGGAGTGGTGGTGGTGGTGGTCGGCGGCGGGGTGGCAGTGCAAGCACCGGCCAGCAACACCAGGATCCCGAGCGCGCACGCCGTGAGTCGATCCCGTCGCAGCATCGTTGTCCCCTCGCCAACCCCGACGATCGGAGCTCAGGAGCCTTGTAACACGACGCCGCGCTGCTCACTATCGGGCATCTGCCCGATAGCGGGACCGCAACCTGAACAGCCGCCTGACCCGCCGGGCAGGGCCATTGGCTGCTGCCAAATGCGTACACCCGGCACCACGTGCACATCGGGCATCAGGTGCCGGTCCCGCGCCTGGGCCGGTCCGGTTTCGGCTGGTGCTGAGCCCGGACCGAGGTTGACGCTCTAGCGTGCTCGGACAGCCGATGGCATGGCCTCTCGGGGTCGCTGCGGGTATGTGTTGGCGGCTATCGCCCGTCGTCGAGTTCCGCGAGCACATCTCCTGCGTCGGAACTGCCTGCTCCTGCCAGCCGACGAAGCTCCTCGAGATCACCGAGCTCGCCGGCGAGTTGCACCAGCTCATCAACGGCGTCGCTGCTTCCCAGGTCAGCGAGCCGTCTGAGTAGGACTCGGTCGCCGCGATCGGCAGCGACCTCGACGAGCTGGCCCATCGCGTCCTCGTCGCCGCAACGGGCGTTCTCCATCAGGACCTCTTCGTCCATGTTCTTCATCAAGCCTCCTCGGCGCTCGGCGAGCAGTTCGGTTCGTCGATCCTCTCGATGCGCGTCCATCCCTTCCAGCCTCGTTCCTGCAGCATCGAGTGCAGCCGCCTCGCGATCGGGGCCGCGTCGAGGGCGGTGGTGTCGAGGAAGTCGACGAACTGGTCATCGATGGCGGCGAAGTCCTCGTTGTAGACGTCGCTCGATTCGAAGGCCCGGGTCATCAGACGGTCGAGGACATCGGCGATCTCGACCACTCTCGGGTCGTCGACCGACCAGTCGACTGCAGCGCTGAGGAGTCGATAGAGGTCGACCATGTCGGGGTCGTTGAGGTCGCGGTGCTTGAGCTCGATCATGGCGTCGATCTGATCGGGGAGCTGCGCCGCGATGATGATCCAGCTGTCTCGTTCAAGCGTGACGTAGCGCTCGTCGACGCGAAGGTCGCGTAGTCGGTCGAGATAGCCGACGACGCTCGGGGGAAGCGACAGTTGCTCGCCTGCGTTCAGGGTCGCGAGGCGCTTCCGGGTCGCCTGCATCTGCCGGATCTCCGCCCGGAGCTGCGCGTCGATCTCATCGATTCCTTCGGCGAAGGTCTCGGGGTCGGCATCGAGGAGGTCGTGCACCCGTGAGAGAGGTACGCCCGCTTCGGCAAGGATCCGGATCCGGATCAGGCGCACGACGGCGGCCGCGTCGTAGGTGCGGTATCCGGACCGGTTGCGCTCGGGTTCAGGCAGGAGCCCGACCAGGTGGTAATGACGGACGGCTCGGACCGTGACACCCGCGTAGGCAGCGAGCTGGCCGATGGTGAGCATCGCATCCCAGCCTGTCTCAGCCGACTTTGCGACGGTAGGTGGCGATCGCCAACCCCCAGGCGACGACGACGAGGCCGACGCACCACGCGAGGGCGAACCAGAAGTCGCTGCCGAGGGCCTGCTGGTCGAACAGTCCGCGGAGGGCGTCGACGATCGTCGTCACCGGCTGGTGCTCGGCGAAGGCGCGGACTGGGCCGGGCATCGTGGCGGTGGGCACGAACGCCGAGCTGATGAACGGCAGGAAGATGAGCGGGTAGGCGAACGCGCCCGCGCCGTCCACGGACTTGGCGGTCAGGCCCGGGATGACGGCAAGCCACGTGAGCCCGAACGTGAACAGGACCACGATCGCGGAGGCTTCGAGCCACCCCGTCACACTCGCACCGGACCTGAAACCCATGAGGAGAGCCACGAGGACCACAGTCACGAGCGAGATGAGGTTGGCGACGAGCGAGGTGAGCACGTGGGCCCACAACACCCCGGATGAGGCGATCGGCATCGACCTGAACCGTTCGAACACGCCGCTCTGCATGTCCGAGAAGAGTCTGACCGCGGTGTAGGCGATCCCGGACGCGATCGTGATGAGCAGGATGCCGGGAAGCATGTAGTCGATGTAGGACGTCGACCCGGTGTCGATCGCTCCGCCGAACACGTAGACGAACAGCACCATGATGGCGATGGGGGTCATCACGGTCGTGATGATCGTGTCGAGGCTGCGGGTGACGTGACGCAGGGAGCGCCCGGTGAGCGCAGCGGTGTCGGCGGCGAATCGCGCAGTCATCGGGAGCTCCTTCCGTCGGTTCGGTCGCTGTTGATCCGATCGACGTCGTCGACCGTCGCGGCGGATGTGCGTTGGTCGAGGGTGGGAGCACCATCGGCCGCGGGTGGGGCGCCGACGATCGCAAGGAAGACGTCCTCGAGCGACGGTCGCCGCTCGACGTACTCGACCCGCACCGGCGGGAGCATGGCGGTGAGTTCGGCCAATGTGCCGTTCGCGATGATCCGGCGCTGGTGGAGGATCGCGATGCGGTCGGCGAGCCGCTCGGCCTCCTCGAGGTACTGGGTGGTGAGCAGGACCGTCGTGCCGCCTCGGGCGAGCTGCTCGATCGATTGCCACACCGAGACACGCGCCTGTGGATCGAGGCCAGTGGTGGGCTCGTCGAGGAACATCACGGCTGGGTCCCCGACGAGTCCCATCGAGATGTCGAGGCGCCGCCGCATCCCACCCGAGTACGTCGCGACCCTCCGGTCGGCAGCGTCAGTGAGATCGAACCGCCGAAGCAGGTCGCCCGCGACTTCCTGTGGTTCGTCGACGTGTCGCAAGCGGGCGATCAGCACAAGGTTCTCCCGGCCGGTCAGGACCTCGTCGACGGCTGCGAACTGGCCCGTGAGGCTGATCGATTCACGGACCGACGCCGACTGCGTCGCGACGTCGAAGCCGAGCACGGTGGCGGAGCCCGCGTCAGCCTCGATCAACGTCGACAGGATCTTGACGAGCGTGGTCTTCCCCGCGCCATTGGACCCGAGGAGCGCGAACACGCTGCCTCGCTCAACGTCGATGTCCACGCCCTCGAGCACGTCGACGTCCCCGAACGACTTCTCGAGCCCCCGAACCCGGATCGCCGGTGTTCGCGTCGTAGCGCATGTCTGCGTCTGCAGTTCCTGGTCTTGGTCACCCATGCCAACCACGATCCAGGGTTGACGTCGCGTCAAGGTCAAGGCACCGGACAGACGTTGTGGATCCGGCGTCATTTCACGCACGATCCGCCCCGCGTCGCTCTTCTACGGCGCACGGCGAGGTCGCCGCAGACGCGGTCTAGTTGGCACTGACGGGCTACTACCTGCTGGCGGACGACATCCGGCATTTCATGACGCACCACGGGTCCAGCTGACCTCCAACGTCCCATACCGTCGGCCACTCCTTGACACCGGAATCGGACGCCACGACGCTGACGCGGGTTGAGGAGGGGGACTTGATGGTGTCGGAAGTTGAGCTGTACCGGGGTCTGATGGCAATCGTTTCCCAGCGGCCTGTGAGCGACTCGACGGTCGTCGCTGAACTATTCGACCGAGAGCTTGTCTGGGGTGACACCGACTCACCGTTCTTGACCGGTGCAGGCCGTCAGCTCCTCGCCGACCCACCGCCAGGCGAAGGCGATGCGCTCGCAGCCCGATTGCAGCTTCGACGAGTGGTGGCCTCGGGGTCGGAGCAGCGGACTGCGTCAGGAGTCCGGGTGATGGTGTCTGCTGTGGAGCTATGGGCCGCGGACACCGTCGTGCGGTGGACGATCATCGGAGCCGGGTTCGGACTCGATGAACCATCACCCCTCACCGGCACAGCTGGGCTCGCCGATGACGTTGGTAGCTACTACGAGCCGATGGGCTCCGGCGGAGGCGGCGACGTGTTCGGCACGATGCTGTTCAGCCGGTTCGTTGGTGCAGTTCCGGACACAGCGAACGAGTTGGTGTTCACGCCGTTCACGGCATCCGGTGGCTCACCGCCGGCGCCCGCCGGCGCACACGCCATCGATCCCATTCGAGTCGGAGTGCCACGCCCGGACTGATCCGGCATTCATGAGGCGCCGCCGGGCCGCTTGCCACGCCAAGCCCGTGCTCCACCACGACGACCTCCTTGGGCGCGCACGGGGTTCCCGATCCTGGTCTTGGTTGCGCACTCCCGACGATGGCACTGGGAACTCGAGCGGGCCGGTGGCTCTACCCTCGGGAGCCGGAAGGGAGGGTCGTGGGCCGCTACGAAAATGCTGAGGCATTGGCTGCGGAGTTCTCCCGCACGTTCGGGTTCCCGAACGCCCGCGTGACCCCCGGCGGGCCCGACGCCGGCATCGACGTGGTCGAAGGCCACCGGTTCGTCGCCCAGGTCAAGGACTGGTCAGCGCCGGTTCCGATCGGTGAGGTCCAGCGCCTCGTCGGCGCCGCCCGCCCGCACGGCGATCCGACCATGGCGTTCTTCGCGACCGGTGGTTACTCGAAGAAGGCCCGCGAGTATGCGGGCCCGCAGCACGTGGCGTTGTTCATCCTCGACATGGGCAACCGCTCGTGCCGGCCGGTGAACCAACCGGCCCGCGTCCTGTGGCAGGTCCGAGTCGACGCAGCCCCGGCCGCCCAGGACCGAGCTCGCCAACCGGGCGAGCAGCAGGCTGCCCAGCCTCCGCCCGGGACAACCGCCCGCGAGCTCCTCCGAGCGGCGACGGATGGGCCGTTCGGCCTCGGCAACGGCACGTACCAACGGGCGACGATCACCACGCCCGGGCACCGGGTGATGACCGCCGGGACGGATGTGACGGTCACCCGGCACGGTGGCGTCGACGTCAACGTCCAGCTCATCCGCAACGACCAGACCAACGCGGTCGGCTGGCTCGTCGACTCCGGTTCCGTCATCACCCACGAGAGGATCGTCGCCGTCTCTGGATGGGCGTCCCAGCATCGCCTCAACGCGATCGTCTTCTACCGATTCCCCGTCAGTATCGGGTCCCTCGACACCATCAGCTCGACGGGGATGCGGGCCGTGTGGGTGCCCGATCGCTTGGGCGGCCCCTGGCGGGAGATGGACCTCGTTGCGCGCCCCCCGGGGACGCCGGGCGACCGGGGCCCGTGGCTCGGCAAACCGTCCGACGCCGCCGCCCGCACTCCACGGGCGGGAAGTGGCCCATCGTTCGTGGAGCACGTGAGGAGCAGCCCGTTCCTGCTCCTCTACCTGGCCTTCATGGTCGTGCTCGCGATCGCCATCTTCGGGCACCTCTGAACGGACCGGGCACGTCGCTGGACGGTGAGGAAGACGTCGATGAAGCCGGTTGTCTCGTTCGCGACGGGGCTCGTACCAGTTTGAGTCGTAGACGATGGAGCGGCCGTCGTCGCTGACCTGGCGCGAGTCGGCGTACTGGTCGCCGACCCTTACGAGTCCGGCGTCGTCGATCAAATGCTCAGCCCGACGTAGCGCCACGCGTCCGCGACCAGCGACCCGTGCCACGTGCCCTGCGGGCGCCCCGTGCCACGTGCCCTGCGGGCGCCCCGTGGCCGAGCCCCGGGTGATGGGGACGGTGAGGGCGTGAGCCTGGCGCCTGACGTCATCGCCAGCGTCTCCGGGCAGACCTGAGTCCAAGCTGACGATCTCGAGCCGAAGGCCGTCGAGACGCTCCGCGGTCGCTCTCGTGGGCTGCTGACTTTCGTCTATCGTTCGCGCGGGTCCAGAGGGAGGGTTCAAATGAAGGTGTCTCGCGTTCGCGCGCTCGTAGTCGTCGGTGTGCTGGGGGTGATCGCCGCAGCATCGGCGTGCAACCCGCAGCCGGCTCCGGGGCCGACCGCCCCGCCCGGCCCCAACGGGCCGCTCGTCGCCGCACCGGGTGGGGTCAGCTCGATGACCAGCGACGGCAAGAAGCTCGCCGTCTCGTCCTCGGTGACTCCGATCAGGGTCTGGGACCGGACTGCCAACACGACGACGCCGGTGACCGACACCGTCCCGTCGACGACCGGCATAGGGCTGCGCAACGGGCCGGTCATCTCCGGCAACGGGTCGAAGGTCGCGTGGACCGGCTACTTCCACACGAACGGGTCGATCGACGGCAAACCCCGCTACGGCGTCACCCCGGTCGTGTACGACCGCACGACCGGTGTCACGAAGTCGCTGCCCACCGCCGGCATCCCCACCGACGTCGACTTCGCTGACATCGCGATGCCTGATGACGGTTCGTTCCTTGCCGTCGAGCGGAAGTCGTCGATCTCCGACGACCTCACCGTCGAGCTCGTCATCTGGAACCTCGTCACCGACCAGGTGACCTCCACGGGGCTGACCGCGGTGCAGACCTACACGAGCTCCGGCCAGGTCAGCGTCTCCGACAACGGCCGCTACGTCCAGTTCGAACGCAGCGTGTGGGACCGCCAGACCAACCAGGTGACGGCGCTGTCTCTCCCTGGCGCCCAGGGCTACGACAACGCCGGGCTGTCGGGCAACGGTCGCTACTTCGCGTTCAACTCGCGCCCCGACTCCAACTACCACTCGTACCGTCCGAGCGTGTGGGACCGGCAGACGAACACCTTCAAGTCCGCGCCGCTCGGCTTCGACGGTCAGCCGCTGAACGACCAGACGTACGTCAGCGCGATCTCCGACGACGGCGCAACCGCAGTCGTCGCGTCGGCCGCGACGAACGTCGTCGCCGGCGACACGAACGGCCAGTTCGACACGTTCGTGTGGAACCTCAAGACGAACACCTTCCGGCGCCTGCTGGGCCCGGGGGGCGTCGAGCCGAACGGGTCCGTGTACGGGACGGTCATCAGCGGGAACGCGAAGGTGATCGCCGGTACCTCCAACGCCACCAACATCGGTGTGAACGGCTCGTTCGTCTGGACCGAGTGAAGCAACGCACCAGCCCGCCGCGGTATCGGGCGGCAGGCCGGGGTGTGCGTTCAGACGCCGCGCGGCGGCAGCGCCGAGGATCGCTTCGAAGACGAGTTCCTTGGGGAAGCGCGACGAGGTCGTCGGTGCGACGACGGCCGGTCGCGTCGATCGTCACGACAGACAGCGAGTCGTTGCGACCGACAACCGGTCAGCCTGGGCCGGGCTCCACGAAAGGGCATCCGCGGGCGCCTTGGCCTGCCTGTGCTGACTGGGCTGGTTTGGCCCGTCGGCACGGCACCAACGACCGCCTCGGTCAGAGCGCCGGCCGCGAAGCCACCTCGCCGACCGCCCGCACATGCACACCGACCGCGCGCCCGGCCAGGCTTGAGGTCCCTTGGCGGTCTTCTCGCTCGTCTTGAGCACGGCCGGGCTTGCTGCCTTGAGTACCCGACGTTTCACGCTGACAAGTCGACCGGGTACGAAGCATCGCCACTTCGCCGACCTCGTTAGATACGGCGTACATGGGCCTCTACATACCGTTCGCGTGGCGGCATGTAGTGGCCCATGTGGATCATTTGGTGGAAGCGGACTGCCCAGCGTTTGAGAAGTCAGCCCCCGGGTATGGAGTGGTCCCTGTCTTTCCCAGCCCGAGGGCCCTTCGAGAGTGGAGACTCGAGGGGCACTCGTCGTGTCGCCGGCGAGGATTGGGCCGCAGTCTCGGCGCCCTGTTCTGAGGGGGCGTGCGCCGGGTAGCTCGACGGCGGTCGGCCTGCACTGACCACCCGGGACCCGCTGCAGTCGTCGCACGGCCGGCGGGTCCCGTCGCGGTCACGTTGCTCGGCGTGCGTGCCGTTTGCTCGACTCCGGTGCCGGGTAGGACGCATGGGTCCGACCAGGTGACGCATCAGGGGCGATGCGATCCTCGGCCCGGGCCAGCACCCCGGCCTCCCCCAGGAGTGCCGGGGTGCTCAAGGATTCACGACGTACCCGCCGGCTTGCTGCTCGCAGTCTTCCTCCTGCGGTCCGGCACTGTGCCACGTAAGTGTCAGTCTGGAGAAGTCTTTCTACACATCGGACGGGCGGGTAGTCCTGCGTTGATGGTGGTAGAAGCGTCCGGTGACCTGGACCCGCGAGCGCATGTCGCAGCTCGCTGTGCGGAACGCTGCGACGCTGGAACAGAGCCGACAAGCGTGTGCCCGGTCAGTCGAGCTTCGGGAGCAGGTGGATTTGCGGCGCCTCGATCAGGAGATCGCCGAGATCGACACGCACCTCGAGCGAACCTGAGGCCCCGCCGGACCTCACCCGAGGTCCGGTCGATCTGGAGCGTCGGGTGAGGCGGCTGCACGCCGAGAGCGAGACCCTGAGCCGTGCGAGCCGTGCGCTCGTCGACGAGAGCCACGCCGCTGTCGAGCGGTCACTCGAGGTGCGAGCTCAAAGCCGTGCACTTCGCGTCAGCCGGCAGCTGGCCAGCTTGGAGAGCGAGGCGCTCAGACAGGAACTCGAGCAACACCGCGACCGGCACCACCTCCGGCCGTGAACTTGCGGGTCGGCGGCATCGATCCACCCGCTGACGGATAGATGGTGACGCGCGTCGGGCAGCCTCGCCCACGCTCGGTGGACCCCAACCCGGCCCGCTGGATGCGCCCGCAACCTGCCGGAGCTTCGCATCCCACCGAGGTTCGGAAGGTCCCGATCCCATGGCACCCCTCCTGTCAGCGCGCGACGCGCGACAGCGGGCGGCGGACGCGGAAGCCCGCGCCGAACGATGCGCGGACGAAGCACGCTTTCGTCGTGACCGAGCCGCCGACACCACCGACGACTCGTATCGCACACGACTGCTCCGACATGCCGACCGACTCGACCAGCTCGCCGACACGTGCCGACGCGCCGCCGCAGCGCACCGCACATCCGCAGCCGTCATCGAGTCCTACCGGCCCGACCTCAACCGTTAGCCGCGTAGGGACGCTGTCAGAGCGACGAGGCACCATCACGGGCATGGCCCGCCCCGACCCGCGTCCGTCACGCCCAGATCGCCGTCATCATCGCCGGGATGCGAGACGTGCTCCGAGCCGGCGACCCGGAGCGGCAGGAGCGGCGCCGGGCGGAGTGGCCAGAGCTGTGGGAACGCGACCGGCTCCTCGAACTCGAGGGCGGCCGGTAGCGCGGCGCCGCCTTCGGCAGGGCACCGGAGGGCGGCGCACTCGCACCCGGGGCGAGACGGGATGCGATCGGGGCCGACTACGGGGAGGCGAGCCGCGGTTCAGTGGGAAGGACGGACCGCCGGGTGGCGGTGGTTGCCCCGCTGGGCCGGTGGCGATAGTACGGATCGTCGCTCCACTCGTCGGACCAACTGCCCAGGCGCGACCGTCTGACGAGGAACGGGCGAGCTGGCATGACGTGTTTCCGCTCGTCGCTTGCCGGGTAGGTCACGAAGCGGTGTGCGACCGACACGGTTGCGTCACTTCGGCTCGTCCGGGAGCCGGCCTTTCGAGGCGCGGTGGACCTCTCGGGCGAGCCGCCTCGCCGACCCGCCCAAGTGTGTTGCGTTTGCAACGTCTCCTGCGATCCGAGCGGGTGGGCAACTGGCCGCCCGGGATTCGGTTGTTCTCCCAGATCCCGGGCGGCGCCCCGGGTGGGGTTTGAGAGGTACACCCGTACCATCGGGACCAAGGGCTGACTCCCTCGCGGGCCGTCCGGGCTCGATGGCACACCATCCCTTTCCCTTCCCTCGTGCCATCGGGCCCTGGACGGCCCCGCCAGCTCCGGTGTCGCACCCGGGAGCGATGCTGACGCCATGGCACGGCTCTGACCCGGTCACGCTCAGATCGCCGGCACCATCGCGGGGCATGCACGACGACCGCTGCACCGGCGGCCCGGAGGCGCTTCGCCAAGACAGCGGAATGACGACAGCGGTCCGAGCCGTCGCCGCGCGGCTAGCGGCCCCATCCTTTCCAGCCGAGGCCTGTCGGGAGTGGACGCTCGAGGGGCCCTCGTCGCATCCGCCGGCGAAGGCAAGGCCGCAGCGATAGTCGTTGCTCCAGCAACAGGTGCGGAGGGAAGACCGTGACCCCGTCTTCCGCTCGATCGACCGATCGAGCGTCAGGGAGGTGGGGTGGGGGCGTGAACGGTACTCGTTTGGACTTGCGGGCTGTCGACGGCGTCGTGATCGCCAGTGGCCAGATCGACGCCCATACGGCCCCGCGCCTCGCCGACGCGCTGTGCGCGGCTCGTAATGACGGTCCAAGGACCGTGCTCGACCTCACTGAGGTCACGTTCTGCGACTCCTCCGGCCTCGGTGTGCTCGTCGCGGCCTGCCCCTTGGTGCTGCGCCATCCGACGCCAAGTGTGCTGAGACTGCTCGAACTCACCTGCACCACCACACTGTTTGAGTTCGACGAGGCTTGACACCTCCGAACGGTTCTACTTTCCGCGTCACGGGTCAGCGAGCCGCGAGACGTCACCCCCGCCGCTCGCGGAGCAGGACCACCGGATCTCCACGACCCGTAGGAACTGGAACATGTCCAGGCAGATCACACCACGCCCACGCGCAGCGTGGGAGCCAGGGTCGGATCGACCATCGCCCTGGCCAAGTCCGGGCGCCTGACTCTGCTGCGGCCCAGACGCGATGACGCCCGGTATCTGGGTAAGTACCGGGCGTCACCATGTTGATGTTGCAGCGGGTGGATCGCCCGAGACAGCAGCCGCGTTTCACGGCCACGAGCCCTCAAGGACCGGTGGATGGATGCGGCCACCCGTTGCCCGGAGGGAAGTCACGGACCGCGGGTGGCCGCTGCATTGCCCCCGCTCCGCGAAACGTATCCCCCGCTCGATTTTGAGTCCACGGGTCTGGCGCTGTCAGGTGCCAAGAACCGCCCGCCACCTGAGACGAGCCGGGCGGTCGCCGCTATCCGAAGGTCGGTTATCGCCCATCGCCGCTCAGGATCCCCACTGCTTGCGCTGGTCCTGGCCGGCGGTTCAGTCTGAGTTCGGCGCGACGATCGTGGGATCGCTGGCGCTGATTCCGCCTGGTGGGCGCCAAACGATGCTCCGGTGTCCGGTCCTCAATGCAGGACCGGACACCGGCCCCAGCGCGTCGGCGTCGATGAAGCGCCGTTGGTTCAGTCGACGCCTAGGCAGCCCATGGCGGAGCAGAGGTTGCCCTCGTGTGGTTGCGTCGCCGGGCGACCGACGTGGTGATGATCCCGGCGGCGAGGATGAGGAGTCCTGCACCGGCGAGGACGGCGGCGTTGCTGCCGGTGAACGCGAGGCTGCCGCCGTTGTTCTTCGAGGCCGTGGCGGCGAGGACCTCGGGGCTGGCCGGGCTGCGAGTGGCAGTCGCGGCGGAGACTTCCGGGGCGATGCTCGTCGTGGTGACACCGGCGACGGAGGCGATCGTCGTCGTGGTTGACGACGTCGTGGTCGAGGTGGTCGTCGTGGTCGCCTCGGTGGTGGAGGTCGGCGCGACCGTTGGTGGGGGCGCTGTCGACGTCACGGTGGTGGTGGTCGTGGTGCAACCGGATGCGTGGTACTGCTGCGAGGTCGACAGGGCGCCGGGGAACAGCAACGGACCGTGGAACGGTCCGGTGATGTTGATCACGTCGGGGGTAGAGCCGGTGAGCACGTCGAACTGGGCCGGCTGGCAGTCCTTCGTGAACGTGATGACCGTCGTGGACGCCTCACGGATCGTGAAGTTCTCCGTGGCGGCGAGGTGCTGCGGCCATGAGCCGTTGTCCGGCATCGTGTAGATCGCGGCGACGGCGTCCACGCCTGTGCACAAGGTTGTGGGGTTGTGGACGGTGAGGCGGAAGTGCTCAGAGGTCGAGTCGACCGTGTAGTGCCACGACGCCCGACCCTCCGCCGCAGGGACGCATGCTCCCTCGAACGGTTCGGGTGTCTGATCGACGGAGATCGTCCCCGTCGAACCGGCTGTTGAAGCCGAGGCGAATGCCAGTGCCATCAGCGTCGCGCCCAGGATGGCCAGCGCCATGCCGGCGCGCGACGAGCCAGATCGGTTCCGGTGGTCGAGTCTCATGGTGGTCCTCCAAACGCGTGGTGCGCTCGCCCATGGGGCCTCTCCTGCCCACCGGGGCAGCCATCAAGACCCCGACATCGCCGCGCTTGGAGACGTGCAACCAGGCACTCGCCCGCATGCGTCGGGTCGTCCACGTTGGGTTACGTCGACGTGGCGGACCGAGCGACGATGGTGGCGATGACGCCTTGGTGATCGGATCCGATCCGGGGTGCGAAGCGGAAGTCGTCGACGCCGACGCCGCTGCCGACGAGGACGTGGTCGAAGCGCAACAGTGGCGGCAACCGCGACATCAGGTTCCACGTGCCGGCGAACCCGCCCCCCGCCGCGTCCTGCGCGTCGGTGAGTTCCGCTCGGGACGCCATCTCGCGGAACGCAACGTGCCCACTCGTCGCGTTGAGGTCACCTGCGACGACCGTGTTGGGGCCTGCTTGCTTCGCCACGCGGGCGAGCGCGTCCAGGTCGCTTTGCCACCCGTGGATACCGGCCCTGGTCGGTGCCGGCGTGTGTGCAGCGATGACATGCAGCGGCGCAGCACCCGGTGGCACGAGGTTGACCTCGATCCGGTAGGTGCCGGCGCTGCGGACCAACAGCGGGAACCGGCTCAGGACCGCCATCCCCAGCCGACCGGGATCGGGACGAAGCACCGTGTACGGGAACCGGCGATCCAGGCCGTGCTGACGAAGTGCCTCGAGCGCCTTCGGGGTGAACTCGCTCAGCACGTACACGTCGGCGTGTTGCTGCAGCAGTTCGTCGATCTGATCTTCGGTGCGGGAGCTCTCCCAGAACATGTTCTGAGCCAGGATCGTCACCCGCCGACCACGCCCCGGATCATCGGGCGCGACGAGCCCGGTGATCGTCGGGAACGCGTACTGGATGACCAGCACCAGCGGGATCATCGCGGCGAGCGCCCACCACACCGCGTACCTGGTTCCGAAGGCCCGGGCCCATGCCGCCCCGACGACGATCACGACTGCCAAGAGGAGCGTGAGGAGACCGGACAGTCCGGCCAGGGTCACGGTCGAGAACCGGATCTCCTGCAACGCCGAGGAGAACCGGAACGCCGTGACGACCGCCACCCCGACGAGCGCCCCCAAGACGACGACGATGCCGGCCCGCCCCCACCACCGCGACCGCAGCACGCGGATCTCGTCGGTGGTCTCCGATACCGGCGGCTCCTCCAGAGCGTGAGGCTTCGCCAGCGCGGCACTCCTCACAGCTGTCCCTCCCTACTCGACCGGCAACAAGTGCGGCTCCTCCGCACAAAGCTCTACGTCGGCAACCGCATCGGTCGCCAAGGCCAGACAGGTGCCGTCGTCGATCGTCCTCTCCAACAACGCCAGACCCACGGCGACGCGCCGCACGGCCGTCACCGTCCGGCGCCAGTCCTTCCCCGCATGCTCCACACCAGAACGACTGCGTCGAGGGAGCCGAGAGAGCAACGTGTCCAACCCCTCACCGACCAACCGAGTGCGCCCGGCCGGCCACGCGATCTCCGCGGCGAGGCCACACCCCGTCGCCGTCCACCGGACCCGGCAGATCAGGTCATCGACGCCTTGGTCCTCAGCGCCGTCGTTCGGAACGGGGCGAGGTTGCAGGCCGCTCGCGTCGCACACTCTCGACGCCGTCTGCCAAACGTTCACCCCACCGATCAACAGCCCGTCCCACACTTCCGCGGTCCCCCGGACGAGCAGTCGCTCGGCCGACCGCTGCAGCCGCAGGACCTCCTCGAGCACGACCGACGTCAGGACCGCAGCCGACAGCGGCGCCATCAGAGCGATGCGATCGCGCGCCTCGGCGGGAGACCGCACCGTCGAACGGCGTTCCTCCGAACCGACGTGTCGAAACATCGCCCCCTGCACTACCCGCCTGACCCGCCAGTAGGCCCCTCTGAGTCAGTCCAAAGCCACCCATTCGGGACGCTGATGTCCACGGCTTCCCTCGGCCACCTCCGCCACCAGCGCCCTCGAGTAGATCGCCGCACTTCGACCAGGCGTTTCTCCACCGGCTCGAGCTTCGTCCCGGCAAGGCACTGAGCCCGTTCCGTGAGTACCTGCATACGCACCGTGGCGCACGGGTACGGGATGAGGTCCGTCGAAGCGGCTGCGCTGGGGAGGCGACGATGACGAACGCTCAGGAGATGGTCGATGTGTGGTGCGACTCGACCAACCGGTGGGTGCCGGGGTTCGAGTTGCGCCGCACCGAACTCGACGGCTCGGTGGTCGTCGGCCGACCCGGTGGCGCCCCGCTGCCCGAAGCGATCGCCCCCGCGCGGGTGCGACGCAGCGGACGACGGTAGCTGCCAAGGCCGCAGCTGGAGCTGTGCGGAGCATCCGGTCCTAGCTGAAACGCCCGCCATGCGTCACGCGATCCACTGACGGCGAAGTCGGTCGGGCAAGCGAGTGGCCTCTCGGTGAGACCGGGCGATGACCCACCATGGTCACGCAGCTGCAGTTGCTCGCAAGGCGGTCGTGGCGCGCGACTCGAGTTGGTCGTAGAGCCGGAGGTGCTGCTCCACCATGCGCTCGACCGAGAACTGCGAGGCGGCAGCCGTCCGGCAGGCGGTCCGGTCGATGTCGGCCACCTTCGCCATCGCCGCCGACAGCTCCGACCGAT
>JAEVZA010000040.1 GCA_023392475.1 Actinomycetes bacterium
GGCGGGGTGGGTCCTGGGCATGGGGCTCGCGTCGCTGGCGGTGCACTCGGGCTTCGTCGGCCTCGGGCACGTGCTCGGCACGACGGCCCCCGCGCGGGCGGTCACCTGGCTGCGCGCCGGCGCCGCGCTGGCCCTCGTCGGCCTCGCCGCGCACCTGCTGCTGTCCTGAGCCGAACTCGGGGGCGACCGGACGGTGAGCGGCCCCCCGGCCCCGAGATCGGGTCCGGGCATCCTCGGGCGACGCCCCGAGGTCAGGTTCTCCTGCTCGGGGGACGCCCCGAGATCCGGCTCGCGTTCCCGGGGCGCGCCCCGGGAAGGGCGCTCAGCCCTCGACCTTGGACGCGCCCGACTCCGCCAGCTGCTTGGCCCACGGGTAGTCGGGCTTGCCGGAGGGCGACCGGACGATCTCGTCGACCAGGTGCAGCTCGCGCGGCACCTTGTAGCCGGCGACGTGCTCGCGGGCGTGGTCGGTGAGCTCTTCGAGCGTGGCGGTGGAGCCGTCGCGGAACTGGACGACCGCGGCGACCCGCTGGCCCCAGCGCTCGTCGGGCACGCCCACGACGAGGCAGTCGAACACGGCCTCGTGCGCCTTCAGCGCGGCCTCGACCTCCTCGGGGAAGATCTTCTCACCGCCGGAGTTGATGGACACCGACCCGCGGCCGAGCATCACGAGGCGGCCGTCCTCGGTCCACCGGGCGAAGTCGCCGCCCATCGAGTACCGGTTGCCGTCGCTCGCGGTGACGAACACCTCGGCGGTCTTCTCGGGGTCGTTGAAGTAGCCGAGCGGGATGTTGCCGGTGCGGCCGAGGCGGCCGACGCGGGTGTCCCCTTGGGGGATGATCTGCAGGTCGTCGTCGAGCACCGCGACGTCACGGCCGGCGTTCACGGTGGGGCCGCCGCCGTCGGCCTTGGCGCCCTTCGCCGCGTAGGTCACGCCGTTGAAGCCGCCCTCGGTCGAGCCGATCGAGTCGGTGATGACGAGGTTCGGGAAGCGCTCGAGGAAGCGGTCCTTCACGGACTGCGAGAACAGCGCCGCGCTAGACGACACCGAGACGAGGGTGTCGACGTCCCACGACCCGTCGTTCGCCTCGAGGGCCTCGATGAGCGGCCGACCGATCGCGTCGCCGGTGATGAGGAAGGAGTTCACGCCGTGGTCGTTGACCTGCTGCCACACCTCGTCGGCGTCGAACTTCGAGATCAGCACGATGGTCGACCCGATGAACCACTGGCTGAGCGTGGCGATCTGCGCGGCGCCGTGCATCAGCGGCGGGATCACGCAGAAGACGAGGCCGGCCGGCGAGGCGGCGGCCTGCTGGGCCTTCGTCCACTCGTCGGCGACCCGCTCGTTGGTGAGCGCGTCGATGCCCTGGCCCAGCGCGAAGTAGATGTCCTCGTGGCGCCACATGACGCCCTTCGGCATGCCGGTCGTGCCGCCGGTGTAGATCACGTAGATGTCGTCGTTCGACCGCTCGGGGAAGTCACGCTCGGGTGAGCCCGAGGCGCACGCGTCCTCGAAGGAGGTCGAGCCGAGCGAGGACACGTCGGCGCCGCTGCCGTCCTCGATGTGCACGAGGGTCTGCAACTTCGGCGCGTCGCCGACCACGGCAGCGAGCCGCGGCGCGTACTCCTGGTCGAACACGCAGGCCACGAGCTGCGCGTTGCCGATCAGGTAGGCCAGCTCGGCCTCGACGTACCGGTAGTTGACGTTGACGGGCACGGCCCGCGCCTTGAGGCAGCCGAGCATCGCGGTCACCCACGCCTCGGAGTTGACCGCGTAGATCCCGACGTGGTCGCCGGGCCCCACGCCCCGCTCGATCAGGAAGTGCCCGAAGCGGTTGGCACGGGCGTCGAGCTCCGCGAACGTCAGCCGGACGTCGCGCTCGATCAGCGCGACGCGATCGGGGACGGCGTCGACGGTGTGTTCGAAGAGGTCGGCGATGTTGTACGGCACGGCCGAAAACTAGAACAGGTTGCAGGCGACCGTCACAGTCGGCTCCCGGGTGCCCGAGCGCTCAGGCCGGGGCCGCCCCCGGCGAGCGGGTGGAGGTGACCGGGGCGGGGCGCTTGACCAGCGTCGGATCGATCACGCCCGCCGCCTGCTTGAGCTCCTCGAACGCCGGGCCCACGGCCTCCGCCAGCTCCCAGACGTCGCCGACGAGGTCGGTGTCGGCCAGGAAGCCGATGTCGATGCTGTCCCGGTAGGACATCACCGTGATGTTGAGCCCGGCGCCGTCCATGATCGGGCCCATCGGGTAGGCCGCGACGAGCTCCGCGCCCGCCAGGTACAGCGGGAACGGCGGACCGGGCACGTTCGAGATCACCAGGTTGTGGATCGGCCGGTGCGAGTTGGCCAGCCCCATCGAGCTGTAGAGCCGCGCCGCCAGGCCGAAGGTGCGGGGGGCCGCCCACTCCGCCCAGTCGGTCAGCGTGCGGGCGCCGATGGCGTTGTGGTCCTCCTTCGCGCCCGTGGTGCTCTCGGCGATGGCCGTCACCCGCTCGCCGACGTCGTCGACGTCGGTGGCGAGCGACGTGAACATCGCCGACACCTTGTTGCCCTGGGTGCCCCGCTCGGACTCGTCGCGCACCGACACGGGGACGACCGCCACGAGCGGCTCCTCGGGCAGCGCGTCGTGGGACTCGAGGAAGCGGCGGAGGATGCCCGCGCACAGCGCGAGCACGACGTCGTTGACCTTCACGCCCAACGCGTCCTTCACGGCCTTCGCCTCGTCGAGCGGCACGCGGGCGAACGCCACGGACCGGTGCGCCGAGATCGCGGCGTTGAACGGCGTGCGCGGCGCGGTCAGCGGGATCGCGCCGTGGTGCATGGACGGGTTGCGGGCGTTGCCGATCAGGTGGGCGATCGAGCGCATCGTGCGGCCGATGAGGCCGAACGTGTCCTGGTAGAGGCGCAGCTTCGACATCGCCGCGTAGGACACGAGCTCGAGGTCCGACGGGACGTGCTCGGGCTGCACCGGGTCCGCCTCGATGTCTCGGCCCTCGGGGGCGAGGTCGTACAGCTCGGTCATGATCTCGGCGCCGGACGCGCCGTCGATCGCGGAGTGGTGGACCTTGATGACGAAGCCGACGCGGTCGTGCTTCAGGCCCTCGACGACCCACGCCTCCCACAGCGGGCGGGTGCGGTCGAGCGGGATCGACGTGATCTGGCCGGCCACCTCGGCGAGCTCGCGGCGCCCGCCGGGGGAGGGGCAGCCGATGCGGCGCACGTGGTAGTCGAGGTTGAAGTTCGGGTCCTCGATCCACACCGGGTGGTGGAACTGGAAGGGCACCTCGACGAGCCGGCGGCGGAACGGCGGGACCAGCGGCAGCCGGTCGGCGATCGTCTGCTTGACCTTCTCGAACGAGTAGCCGCCCTCCATGGTCGACACGTCGTAGATGCCGGTCATCGCCACGTGCATGTGGCCGGCCGGCGTCTCGACGTACAGGAACGTGGCGTCCATGCCGGACAGGCGCTCCATCGCTGGTCCCTTCCCTCGGTGCGGGGCATCGCCCGCGAGGCGCCCATCTTCCCCCGAACCGGGGGTGCCGTGCTCGACGGTCGCCGCCGGGTCCGTCGGCCCGCCGCGAGGTACGTGGGCCGTCGCAGGTTGAGCGGGCACCCGCGGGCGAACAGACTCGCGGGCATGCGCCGTCCTCGGTCCCGCCTGCTCCGCCAGGGCGTCACCCGCGCCGTGCTCGCGGCGAACGCCCAGCACCCCGTGCACCGCAACCCCGTGCTCACCGCCCCGTCGTTCTTCGGGTCGTGGCTGGTCACCGAGGCGGCGCCGATGGTCCTCGCCACCTGGGGCGTGCGCACCGCGGTCCAGGTCGCCCGGCGGCGCGGCCGCCTCTCCGCCGCCGACCGGGTCGGACTGGGGCTCACCGCCGCGGCCTCGGCCGGGCTCGTGAAGCAGATGCGGGACGCCGCCCGCTCCGACGAGGAGCTGCGGGCGTCGCTGAGCTCGCTCGTGCCGGCGGAGCACCTCGACGACCGCCCGCGCTCGCTGCGGACGGGGGCCTTCGTCCCGTTCGTCAACGGGCGCACCCGGCGCCTGCGGACCCGCGGCGTCGTCTACTCGGAGCAGGGCCCGCACCGCCTGCGCCTCGACGTCTACGAGCCGCTCGAGTGCCGGCCGGGCGAGCAGCGACCCGCCATCGTGCAGATCCACGGCGGTGCCTGGGTGGTGGGGTCGAAGGACGAGCAGGGGATCCCGCTCCTCAACCACCTGGCGGCGAACGGCTGGGTCGGCTTCAACGTCGACTACCGGCTGAGCCCGCGGGCGAAGTACCCCGACCACCTCGTCGACTGCAAGGCCGCCCTCGTCTGGATCCGTGAGCACGCGGAGGAGTACGGCATCGACCCCGACTTCATCGCCGTGACCGGCGGCTCCGCGGGTGGGCACCTCACGGCGCTGATGGCGCTCACGCAGTGCGACCCCCGGTTCCAGCCCGGCTTCGAGTCGGCCGACACGTCGGTGCAGGCGGCCGTCCCGTTCTACGGGGTGTACGACCTGCTCGACCGGGAGCAGGAGTACCTGCCCGCGTTCGCGAAGGTGCTGGGCAAGGTCGTCATGGGATCGGACCTGCTCACCGAGCCGGAGGCGTGGAGCTCGTACTCGCCGCTCGAGCGCGTCTCCGCCGACGCGCCGCCGATGATGATCGTGCACGGCGACATCGACGTGCTCGCGCCGGTCGGCGCGGCGCGCCGGTTCGCCGCCGCGCTGCGGGCGGTGTCGCCGAACCCGGTCGTGTACTCGGAGCTCCACGGCGCGCAGCACGGGTTCGAGATCTTCCCGAGCATCCGGACCGTGCGGACCGTCGAGTACGTCGAGCGGTTCCTGTCCTGGGTCCACGGCCAGTACCTGTCGGGCCTGTCGGCCGAGGAGCAGGCGGCCCGCGTCGTCGACGACACGCCCCAGCAGCTCGTGGCCGACGAGGTCCAGCACCCGGCCGATGCCGAGCCGCGTGCGGGCGGCGACGAGCACCCCGCCGCGACCGATCCCGGCGTGGCCGCCGAGGCGCCCGCCGGTTGACGCGTCCCGTCGGGCGGGTCCCGTGAGACTTCTCCGTCGCCCGGTGCAACCGATCCGTGCTGTGATGTCTCGCACCTGGGGCATCGACGGTCGGGAAGGGCCGGAGCTCGAGTACGGGAGAGGGACGAGTGGGAGAGGACAGCGCGACGGTCCGCGTCGCCGCGCGCGCCCGCGCGGGCGGTTGGTCGGCCCCGACGTGGGCCGTGCCGCGCCCGGAGGTCCGGGCCACGCCGAGTGCCCGGGTCGCGGTGCTCGCCATGGCCGTGGCCGCCGCCGTGTTCCCGGTCATCGTCATGGTCGACTCGACGGTCCGCCACGACGGCTACCGGTGGACGGCGCACTGGATCAGCCTGCTGAGCCGCGGTCCGGGCGGCGCGGCGGAGCGCTGGCTGCTGCTCGTGACCGGGCTCGCGGTCGCCG
>JAEVZA010000075.1 GCA_023392475.1 Actinomycetes bacterium
TCGGCGCGGGCGGCGAGGTCGGCGTCGGAGGCCGGCAGCCGAACCCAGTCCTCGAGGGCGTCGAGCGGACCGGGCGGCGGCGGCCCGTCGGACACGAGCAGCAGGCGGGGGCGGCCGGCCCGGCGCAGGGACTCGCGGAGCTCCGCCTCCTCCGGCCAGCGGACCAGGGCGACGTCGTCGGCGGTCGTCACCTCGGCGGTCGTCACGTCGGTCGGCTGCTCCCCGGGCACGGCAGGCGGGCGCGTCAGGCGGGGCCGGCGAGCGACAGCCGGTAGCCGACGCCGGGCTCGGTCACGACCTCGACGCCCGCGCCGGTGCCGAGCTTGCGGCGCAGGTTGGTGACGTGGACCCGCAGCGACTCGGTGGTCCCGCCGCCGGTGGGCCACACCGCGTCGATGATCGCCCCGTGCGTGATGAGGCTGCTCGGTCGGCGGGCGAGCACGACGAGCAGGGCGTACTCCTTCTGCGTGAGGTGCACGGCCGTCCCGTCGACCGTGACGAGGTGCGCCTCCGGGTCGACGACGAGCCCGCCGAGCTCGAGCCGGTCGGGCGCGGGGGCGTCCTCGGTGCTGCGCCGACGGTGGCGCTCCGCCACCCGCAGCCGGGCCATGAGCTCGGGCATCGAGAACGGCTTGGTCACGTAGTCGTCCGCGCCGAGGTCCAGCGCCTCGACCTTGCGCTCCTCGTCGCCGTCGGCCGTGAGGACGATCACCGGGACGGTCGAGCGCTCCCGGATCCGCCGGCAGACGTCGAGGCCGTCCATGTCGGGCAGGCCGAGGTCCAGGATCACCGCGTCGGGCCGGGCGGTGGCGACGGCCCGCAGCGCGGTGGCGCCCGTGCGGGTCACGATCACGGTCTGGTCCCGGGCGCCGAGCGCGGTCGTCAGCACCTCGGCCACCGACGGATCGTCCTCGACCACCAGCACCGTGCCGGGAGCGGGGCCGCCGGAGCGTCCGGACGAGCTACGGGAGGGTGACGGTGAACCGCGCCCCTCCACCAGGTCGGTCATCGACGCCGATCGTACCGCCGTGCCGTTCGACGATCGCACGGCTGATGGCCAGCCCGACCCCGCTCGAGCCGGCGATGGCCCCGGAGCGGAACGGCCGGAACAGCTGCTCGGCCTCGTCGGGCGCGACGCCGGGCCCGCGGTCCGCCACCTCGATGCGCACCCCCTCGCCGTCCCGGTGGGCCGAGACGGTGACGGGCGAGCCGGCCGGGCTGTGGCGCACCGCGTTGTCCAGCAGGTTGGCGAGCACCTGGTCGAGCTGGGTGACGTCGACGTCGACCACGGGCAGGTCGTCGTCGAGGTCCACCTCGAGCGCGACGCGGTCGGGCACCAGCCCGAACCGCTCCACGGAGTGCAGCACGAGCTCGTCGGCGCCGACGGGCCGCCGGCGGGGCTCCATCGCGCCCGACTCGATGCGGCTGAGCTCCAGGAGGTTGGCGACGAGGCGGTCGAGGCGGGCGGACTCGAGGTCCACGAGGCGCAGGAGGCGGGCCTGGTCCTCCGGCCGGTGCTCCACGCCGTCGTCGAGGAGCTCGGTCGCCGCGCCGCGGATCGTGGCGAGCGGCGTGCGCAGGTCGTGCGACACGGATCGCAGCAGGAGCCCGCGCTGGCGGTCGGCCTCGGCGAGCGCATCGATCCGTGAGGCCACGAGGGTGGAGACCACGAGCGCCACGAGGAAGAACACGACGAGGGCGACGACGTCCTCGGTCACCTCGATCCGCAGCACCGACCCGATCGGCGGCAGGGACATCGAGAAGCCGACCGTCGCCGCGGCGGCGGTCACGTACCCGGCGAGGCGCCCGCCGAGCGCCGCGGCGCCGACCACCGGCACCACGAGCAGCAGCGCCTTCGTGGCGCGCTCGAGGTCGTCCTGGAACGGGGTCAGCACCGCCATGATGACGACGACGGTCGCCACGCCGCCGACGGCGACCCACACCGGCCGCACGCTGCCGTGCAGCACGCGGCGCCGCAGCGGGGAGGCGGTCAGCTCGGTCATCGGGACAGGGTGCCACGGCGATCGGACCGCGGTCCGCACGGCGCCGCCCCCGCCGTCACATCGTCTCGGCGAAGCTCACGTGCCCCTCGCCCCGGAGGACGTTCTTCAGCAGCTTCCCGGACGCGTTGCGGGGGAGCTTGCCGTCCCACCGCTCCACGTACGTCGGCACCTTGAACGCCGCGAGCGACTCGGCGACCCAGGCCCGCACCTCGTCGTCGGTGAGCTCCTCGCCGTCGAGCACCTCGATGACGGCCTTGACCTCCTCGCCGAGCTCGGGGTGCGGCACGCCGACGACGGCGGCGTCGGCGATGTGCGGGTGCTCGACGAGCCGGTTCTCGATCTCGACGCAGTACACGTTCTCGCCGCCCCGGATCAGCATGTCCTTCGCCCGGTCGGTGATGAACAGGTAGCCCTCGTCGTCGAGGTGGCCGACGTCGCCGGTGTGCAGCCAGCCGTCGATCACCGTCGACGCGGTGGCCTCGGCCTTGTTCCAGTAGCCCGGCATGATGATCGGCCCGCGGATCAGCACCTCGCCGGTGCCGCCGACCGGCAGGTGGCTGCCGTCGGGCGCGGCGATGGCGATGTCGACCGTCGGCATCGGCAGCCCGACCGAGTCGGACTTCTCGACGGCGTCGCCGGCGGTCAGGGTCGTCGCGACCGACGACGACTCGGTGAGGCCGTAGGCGTTCGTCGTCGCCTTCACGTTGGGGAAGGTCTCGCGGATGCGGCGCTGGAGCTCGTCGGCCGACGGGGACCCGCCGAAGCTCACCGACATCACCGACGACGTGTCGTACTCGTGGCGGCCCGGGTGCTCGCACGCTCGCCAGATCATCGTCGGCACGGTCGCCCAGATCATCACCTGCTCGCGCTCGATGAGCTCGAAGGCCGCCTCGGGCGTGAAGCGGCCGTCGATCATGACCATCCGCATGCCGCCCATCATCCCGACGACGAGCCCGGAGTGGCAGCCCGAGACGTGGAACAGCGGCGATGTGAACAGCGCGACCGGCTGCCCGCCGCCGCCCATGCCCGCGGCGGGATTGGTCATCGCACCGAAGGTGAGCAGGAAGACCGTGTTCTGGAGGTTGGCGATCATGTTGCGGTGGGTCGAGATCGCGCCCTTCGGCCGGCCGGTCGTGCCCGACGTGTAGAAGATGACCGCGGCGTCGTCCTCCGACAACGGCTCGGTCGGCAGCTCGTCGGAGGGCTCCCCGGTGAGCTCCTCGAAGCGGTGGAGCTTCGGGCTCACGGCGCCGTCGGCGCCGGCGAACTCCGACGGGTCCGCGTCCACCAGGTAGACGCGCTCCAGCGACGAGATGGCGTCCACCTCGGCGGCGACGCGCTCGAAGCGCTTCCGGTCGACGACGAGCACGCGGGCACCGGAGTCCTCGAGGCCGTAGACGATCTCGTCCTCGTTCCACCAGCCGTTGAGGCCCACCAGGATCGCCCCGATGTCGACCGTGCCCCAGAAGGTCATGCACCACTCGGGGTTGTTCTGGCTGAGGACGGCGACGCGGTCCCCGTGGCCGATGCCGGCGGCGCGCAGGCCGCTGCTGACGGAGTTGGCGGTGCGCATGAAGTCGCCGAACGTGATCCGGCGGTCGCCGTGGACGATGAACTCCTTGTCGCCGTGGGCGAGCCCGAACGCGGCGACGGTCCGCAGGTCGGGGAAGCGGTCCTTGAAGACCTTCATCTCCACGCCGCCGACGTCCTCGGTGATCACCTCGAAGGGGCCACCGGGGCCGGTGAGCTGCGCGCGGATCTCCTGGCTGGACGTCACTGGCGGTTCCCCCTGGTCGGCCGGACGATCGACCTGCGCAGTCTCGCACCCGGCGTGCGCCGCGCGCCCCGCATC
>JAEVZA010000092.1 GCA_023392475.1 Actinomycetes bacterium
GCCCGGGCCCGGGTGGGCGAGCACGGCGACGGCCTCCGGGACATCCGGCGGGCCGCCGAGCACGGCGCCTACCCGCGCTCGATGCCGGGCCTCGGCTCCGTCGCGGCCGACGTCGTGCGGGTGCTGCGGCCGGACCGGTCCGATCGGGGCCGGGCGTGACGCCGCTGCGCACCACCAACGTCCTGGTCGTCAGCGACTCGCTCCACCAGGGCGGCGCCGAGCGGGTGTCGGTGGACATCGCCAACACGCTCGACCGCCACCAGTTCACGGTGGCGTTCTGCTCCACGCGCGTCGGCGGCCCGCTCGAGGACCGGCTCCGCCCCGACGTCGACCTCACGATCCTCCACCGGGCCGCCACGTGGGACCTCCGGAAGCTCCCCGCGTTCGCCGAGCTCGTCCGGCGCCACCGCATCGACGTCGTGCACTCGCACGGGCGCGGGACCATGAAGTTCGTCGCGCTGGCGGCGGCGACCGCCGGCCTGCCGGTGCGCCACGTGTTCCACGACCACTTCGGCCTGCTGCACCTCGACCGCGGCGCGGACGTGGGCCTGCGGACGGCGATGCGCAGCCGCGTCGACGCCTACCTCGGGGTCGACGACCGCCTCTGCCGCTGGGCGGTGCGCGAGATCGGGCTGCCGCCCGAGCGGGTGCACCTCGTCCGCTCGGGCGTGGACCTCACCCGCTTCACCGGCGTCACCGCGCTCGACGTGCACCACGAGTTCGGCATCCCCGAGGGCCGCGTCGCCGTCGTGGCGGCCGCGAACTTCCGGCCGCAGAAGGACTACCCGACCCTGTTCCTCGCCATGGCGGAGCTCGCCCCCGACGTGCTGGCGCGGCTGCACCTCGTCATCTGCGGCGACACGACGGCCGACCCCGTGTACTTCGAGCGCTGCACGCAGATGGTCGAGCGCCTCGGGCTGGCCGACCACGTCGACGTGGCGGGCACGCGGGACGACCTCCCGGCGATCCTCGCCGGCGCCGACGCCGCGGTCCTGTCGTCGAAGAACGAGACGGGCCCCCTCGTCGTCCTCGAGTACATGGCGAGCGGGCTCCCGTTCGTCGCCACCGACACGGGCGAGGTCACCCGCGCCGTCCGCGGCCTCGACGTGGGCTTCACGCCCGCCCCGCGCGACCACCACGAGCTGGCCGACGCGCTCGACGCGCTCCTCCGGATGGAGCCCGCCGAACGGCAGGCGATGGGCCGTCGCGGGCGGGCCCTGGCGGAGGAGCGGTTCGCCCAGGAGATCGTCACCCGCCAGATCGAGGGCATCTACGACGACGTGCTCCGGACGGGTGTTCCGGGGGCCACCCGATCCTGAGGGAAGTCGTGGGCATTCCTCCCCGCCCCGGGTGACGCGCGCACCGCGCGCCCGCCATACTTGACCGGTCCCGGGGCGTGGGACACGGCGAGGGGGATCTCAGCTCACATGGAGCCGATGCAGGAGCGGTCAGAGACGAACATCGGCGAGTACCTCGCCGTGCTCCGTCGACGGTGGATGGTGGTCGCCGGCACCACGATCCTGGCCGTCGTCATCGTCGCCGCGATGGACTTCGCCAAGACGCCCGTCTACTCGACCTCCGCGCAGCTGCTCCTCCAGCCGAAGCAGTCCGAGTCGGTGTTCAACTCGCAGGCGCAGCAGACCGACGCCGACCGAGCGGTGCAGAACGAGCTGAAGATCATCAACTCGCTGCCCATCAAGAAGGCCGTCGAGAAGGCCTACGGGGCGCCGGTCGACATCAGCGCCACGTCCGGCGGCGATGACGACATCATCATCCTGAGCGCCACGGACACGGACCCGAAGAAGGCGGCCAAGAAGGTCAACGTGTACGCCGAGACGTACCAGACCGAGCGCCTGAACGCGATCGTCGCCGACCTGTCGCAGTCGAAGTCGGTCATCCAGCAGCAGATCAACGACTTCCAGAAGCAGATCGACCAGATCTCGAAGCCGATCGCCCAGCTCGACGCCCAGATCGCGACGACGCCGGTCAACACGAACGAGTACGTGCAGCTCGTCCAGCAGCGTGAGCGCCTCAACAACGAGATCTCGGCGCAGAAGGACGACCTCCAGAGCCAGCTGAACGACTACCAGCAGCGGCTCCAGATCCTGCAGCTGTCGGAGCGGCTCACCACCACGGGCGGCATCCAGATCCTGAACCCGGCCACGGTGCCCGGCTCGCCGATCTCGCCGAACATGATGCGAGACCTCCTCCAAGCCGCGCTGATCGGCCTGTTCATCGGCATCGGCCTGGCCTTCCTGCTCGAGCAGCTCGACGACTCGGTGCGCACCGCCGGCGACCTCGAGCGCATCGCGAAGGACGTCCCCACCCTCGGGCTCATCCCGCTCGACGAGGAGTGGAAGAACAAGGACGAACCGAGGCTCAGCCTGCTGGCGTCGCCGCAGTCCGCCACCGCGGAGGCGTACCGCGGCCTCCGGACGTCGCTGCAGTACCTGGCCCTCAACCGCCCGATGGGCGTCGTGCAGATCACGAGCGCCAGCGCGAGCGAGGGCAAGTCGTCCACGTTGGCCAACCTCGCCCTCGCGTTCGCCGACGCCGGCATGCCGGTCGCCGTCGTCGGCTGCGACCTCCGCCGCCCGCGCATCCACCAGTACTTCCACGTCAACGGCGCGGTCGGCCTCACCTCGGTGCTGCTCGGCCAGGCCCGCCTCGGCGAGGCGCTCCAGCAGTCGCCGGTGCACCCGAACCTGCGGGTGCTGCCGTCGGGCCCGCGGCCGCCGAACCCGTCGGAGCTGCTGAGCCTCGACCGCACGACGCAGCTCATCCGGGCGCTGCTCGAGACGCACGCCATCGTCCTGCTCGACTGCCCGCCGGTGCTGCCGGTCACGGATTCGCTCGTGCTGTCGCGCTGCGTCGACGCCTCGCTGTGCGTGGCGATGAGCCAGCGCACCTCCAAGCGGCAGATGAAGCAGACCATCGAGCGGCTCCGCCAGGTCAACAGCCCGCTCATCGGCATGATCCTCAACGGCGTGTCCGCCGAGGGCGTCTACAGCTCGCTCTACGAGTACTACGGCTACAAGCAGCCGAAGGGCCCGTTCGGGCGGTTCCGGAAGTCGAAGGCCGACGTGCCGGCCCTGACCGACGCGTTCCTGCCCGGCGCCGGGCCCCGCCCGCCGGCCGGTCCTGCGGCGGGCGGTCCGCCGCCGAACGGCGTGGCGAACGGCGTGCCCAACGGCAACGGCAACGGCAACGGGCTGAACGGCAACGGGTCCGCGCGGCCCACCGGCACCAACGTCCCGCAGAGCTGAGCCCGTGGCACCGCAGGTGCCGGCCTCCCGCGCCGGGACGCGACCCGACGTCCGCTTCCTCGTCCACGGCGCGGAGCGCAGCGGGCCGCCCAGGTACGTGCTCACGCTCCTGACGGCGTGGACCGCGTGCCCACCGGCCTTCCGCCCGTCGGTCGTCGTGGCGCGGCCCGGGCCGCTGGTGCCCGCGTTCGAGCGGGTGGCGCCCACGACCGTCGCCCGCCTCGACCGGCGGTCGCCCGAGCAGGTGGGGGCACGGGCGCTCCGGGCGGCCCGGATGGACGGCGCCGCCGCGCACCTGGCGGACGCCGCCACGCGGCGCCGCGTCGGGGACGACGTCCCCGCCCTCACGGTCGTGAACGGTGCGACCGCACCGACCTGCGCGCTCCTCCGCGCCCTGCCGCACGGCCGGGTCGTCATGGTCGCCCACGAGCTCTCGACCGGCTGGTTCGGCAACATCGACGACGCCGACCGATCCCTCCTCCTCTCCACGTGCGAGCGGTACCTCGCCGTCTCCGAGCCGGTGCGAGACCTCCTGATCGATCGCCTCGGCGTCCCGTCGGAGGTGGTCGAGGTCGTGCCGCCGGCGATCGACCTGTCGGAGCGCCGTGCGGCGGGGCGCGGATCGGGTGACGGGCCGGTCGTGGTCATCGGCTCCGGCGAGACCGACTGGCGGAAGGCACCGGAGCTGTGGCTCCAGGCCGCCGCGCTCGTGCGCTCGATGGCGCCCGACCTCGACATCCGCTTCCGGTGGTTCGGCGGCGCGACCACGTCCGAGCCCGCGGCGTGGCCGCTCCGGCACGAGGTGGACCACCTCGCACTCGGCGACCGCGTCGAGTTCCTCGGGCCGGTGCCGTCGCCCTGGCCGGTGCTGGCCGGCGCCGACCTGTACGCCACCGCCGCCCGCGAGGACGCCGCGCCGATGGCCTGCTCCGAGGCAGCTGCGGCGGGGCTGCCGGTCGTGACCTTCGACGTGGGCGGCGCCGCCGACCTCGTGCGCGACGGCCGGTGCGGTCGGGTCATCCCGTATCCTCTGGTCACCGAGTTCGCCGGCGCCGTCGTGGAGCTGGCACGGGACCCGGAGCTGCGATCGGAGATGGGCAGGCGCGGGGCGGCCCACGTCGAGGCCCGTCAGGAAGCCGGCGTCGTCGCAGGTCGCGTGGAGGCGTGGTTGATGGGATCGCTGACATGAGGCGGAGCGCGCGGCACGTCGCCGTGCTCGCCGTGGCCGCGGTGCTGGCCGTGCTCGCGGCGTGCGGCGGATCGAACGGCGACGACACCGCCACGCCCGGGTACGACGGGCGGAACAAGCCCGTGGACACCTCGCCCTTCCAGATGGCGAACCCGTCGACCACCGACGGACCGACGACGATCCCCGGTCCCGGTCCCACGCTGCCCCTCCCGGCGATGTTCCAGACGACCACGACCGACGCGCCGCGGGTGGTCGCCGACGGCAGCGGCGGCGTGATCGATTCGCAGACGACGACGTCGCTCGAGCCGATCAGCGACCCGGGCACCTCGACCGCTCCGTGCGAGGCGTTCTTCGTCATCGCCCAGGCGGGGCGGGACGTCCAGCTCCGATTCGCGGACAACCCGAACTCGGACTTCCAGTCGGCGAAGGACCGGCTCGTGGCCGCGTTCAACCAGGCGATCAACATCCTGACGCCCCGCCTCGCCGAGGGGCCCGACCCCGCCGTGTCGGCCACGCTGCGGTCCCGGATCCTGGCGATGCGCGACCTGGCCTCGCAGGCCCGCACCATCGCGGACGGCGGCAAGGTGTACTACCCGCTCCAGAGCGCGCAGGGACCGGGTGAGCAGGTGGGCTGGGGCGAGATCCTGACGCACCTCACCCGGTACTGCGCCGCGGTGCCGCGCTCGTTCGGCCTCGTGGTGTGACGTGTGCGGGATCGCGGGCGTCGTCGGTCCGGCCGCGCCGTCGCGCCGTGACGCCGTGCAGCGCATGGTGGCGGCCCTGCGCCACCGCGGGCCCGACGAGCACGGCGTGGTCGTCGCCGGCGACGCCGTCCTGGGGGTCGCCCGCCTCGCGGTGATCGACCCGCAGCACGGGCACCAGCCGCTCGTCGATCCCGGCACGGGCGCCGTCCTCGCCTGCAACGGCGAGATCTACGGCTACGAGCGCCTGCGGCGCGAGCTCGCCCCCTACCCGTTCACGACCGGGTCCGACGTGGAGGTCGTCCTGGCGCTGCACCGCGACCACGGCGTCGACCTCCTCCCCCACCTCCCCGGCACGTTCGCGCTCGCGCTGTGGGACCCGTCGGCCCGCGAGCTCCTGCTCGCCCGCGACCGGTTCGGCGAGCGCCCGCTGTACTGGGCGACCACGGACGACGGCGGCCTCGCGTTCGCGTCCGAGCTGGGGGCCCTCGTGGCGAGCGGGCTCGTGGACCGCCACCTGGACCGGGAGGTGCTCGCTCACGTCCTGCGCCAGGGCTACGTGCCGCCCGGTCGGTGCATCTGGACCGGCATCCACTCGCTCCCGCCCGCCTCCCGGCTGCGCTGGCACCCCGACCGCACGACCGTCGACCGGTGGTGGGAGCCGCCCGGGGTCGGCGCCGATCCCGGCACCGGTGCCGCGGTCGAGTGGTTCCGCGCCGAGCTGGACCGCGCCGTCAGGGACCAGCTGGTCTCCGACGTGCCGATCGGCGCGTTCCTCTCCGGCGGGATCGACTCCTCGACGATCGCCTCGCTCGCGGCCCGCCACCACCCCGATCTGCACGCCTTCGCGTTCGACATGCCCGAGTCGTCAGAGGTGGCGCACGCCCGCGCCGTGGCCGACCGGCACGGCATCGAGCTCCACGTGTGCCGCCCCGACCTCGCCGCGGCACGCCTCCCCGAGCTCCTCGAGACGTCGGCCGCCACGTGGGACGAGCCGTTCGCGGACTCGTCCGCGCTGCCGACGTGGTTGCTGTCGGCGTTCGCGCGGGAGCACGTCACCGTGGCCCTCACCGGCGACGGCGCGGACGAGCTGCTGGGTGGCTACCTCTGCTGGGCGCGCGACTGCCTGGCTCCGTCCGACCCGGCACGAGCGGGCGGGGGCGCGCCGCGGCGCGGCCGGCTGGCGCGGTTCCGGCGCAGGGACGCGGAGGTGCACGACGTGGCCGCCCGCTACGCGCGGTTCCGCCAGTACCTGGACGCCGACGAGCTCGCCCGCCTCGGCCTGCCCGCCGTCGACCTCGGTCCGGTGGATCTCGGCCGGTACCGGACCGGCACCGCCGACGACATCAGCCGCTTCGACCTCGACCACTACCTCCCCGGCGACATCCTGGTGAAGACGGACCGGGCGTCGATGGCCTGGGGGCTCGAGGTGCGGTCGCCCTTCCTGGACGTGGCGATCGCCGAGGGGTGCCTCCGGCTCCCGGCGACGCAGAAGGTCGACGCCGTGCAGGAGAAGCTCCTGCTGCGACGGGCCTTCGGCGACCTGCTGCCCGCCGACGTCGTCGAGCGACCGAAGCAGGGCTTCGGCGCCCCGATGGAGCTCTGGTTGGGCACCCCGCAGGTCGACGAGCTCGTGGGCGCGCACCTCAGGGACCCCGCGTCGACGCTGTTCGAGCTCGTCGACCGCGACGCGGTGCAGCCCCTCATCGGTCGCGACCAGCGCACGTGGAACCTGCTCACCGTCGCCATGTGGTGGGCACGCCACCGAGCCGGGGCGACCTCGTGACCGTCGGGCGCGCGGCCGTGCGGTCCGAGCAGTGGTGGGGCCACAAGATCCCGCCGATCATGGCCGCGGCGGTCCTCACCACCCTGGCCGGCACCTCGACCGACGCGTGGGCCGACATCGGGCGGCTGCTGCTCTTCCTCGTCGGCGGGACCGGGGTGGCGGCGTTCGGCCACGTGGTGAACGACCTCGCGGACCTCGAGACGGACCGCCTCGCCGGCAAGCGCAACGTGCTGCGCATGGTCTCGCCGCCGATGCGGGCCGTGCTGGTCGTCGTGACCCTCGTCGTCGGGCTCGTGCCCTTCCGCTGGCTGGACCCCGATGCCGCCGTCGTCGGCCTCCTGGTCGCCGAGGTGGCGCTCCTGCTCGCCTACTCGGTGCCGCCGGTCCGGCTCAAGCGCCGGGGCGTGCTGGGCGTGATCGCCGACGCCGCGTACGCGTACGTCCTGCCGGTGGCGCTCGCGATCGCGACCTTCTCGAACCTCGCCGGGGTCGACGTCGCCACCTGGGTGCTGGTCCCGGTGCTCACGTGGGCCGGGCTGATGGGCGTGCGTGGGATCCTCACCCACCAGGTCGACGACCTCGCGAACGACCTCGCCGCCGGGACCCCCACCTCGGTGGCACGACTCGGCGCCGAGCGCGGCACGCGCCTCGCGGCACGGCTCGCGCTGGTCGAGGCGGTCGCGGCCGCCGGAGCGATCGTGGCCGTGGCGGCGGCCACCGGCTGGTGGTGGCTGCCGGCCGCCACCGTCGCCTACCTGGTGTGGCGAGCGTTCCAGCTCACGATGCTGTGGCACGAGCCGCTCCTCTCCGAGGCCCGCCACCGGGACGACGCCCGAGTCCGCCTCGCCTTCGTGCTCGGCAACGAGTTCGTCGAGAAGTGGCTCCCGACGTTCGCCGTCGTCGCCGCGGCCGTCGCCGACCCCGCCTGGTGGGTGGTCGTGGCCGTCGATCTCCTGCTGTTCGAGAACGCCGTCTCCGAGTTCATCTCGCACGACGCCCACGGCCTCCCCGACGCCCTCGAGCGGCTCGCGCTCGAGCGGCGGATGCGCCGGTCCATCGCGGTCGCATCCGCGCAGCGGGCCGAGCTCGTCGCACGCGGCGCCGATCCCGTCACACCGGAGGAGCGCTCCACGCGGCGGTGGGTGTTCGTCGTGTGCGGTCCGGCGATGCACGTCCTGACGCTGCACACGGCGGTCCGGAACCTGCGACCGCTCACGGACCTCGAGATCTGGGTGGTGACGGACCAGCGGCGCAACGAGGTGCCCGTCGATCCGACCGGGATCGACCACGTCGTGGACGTCGCCACCCCCGACCGGCTCGACGACCACCAGGCGAGCATCTGGCTGAAGACGGGTCTCCACCGCCACGTGCCGAGCGGCGAGTGGTGCTACCTGGACACCGACGTCATCGCGGTCGCGCCCGGCGGCGAGGAGGTCTTCGACCACCGGTCGGGGCCGGTGGCCTTCGCCTCGGACCTGACGATCGCGGCCAACCAGGTCGACCGCTTCAGCCCGTGGGCCATGACGTGCGACTGCTCGGGCTCCGGCGAGGACCACAGCTGCGGCCACCTGCGCGAGCAGCTGCGGGTCCGGCTCGACGTCGAGGTCCCGGGCGACTGGGTGCACTGGAACGGCGGGGTCTTCGTGTTCGGCCCCGACTCGACCGACGTGCTCGACACGTGGAACCGGATCGCCGTGTCCTCGTTCGACTGGCCGGAGTGGCGGACGCGCGACCAGGGCGCGCTCATCGCCACCGTGTGGCTGCACGGGCTCCAGGACACACCGCCGCTGCCCTCGCGCTTCAACTTCATCGCGGACCTCGGCAACGGCGACCTGTGCCTCGATCCGGAGCGTGGCTGGGCCCTCCACCCGGCGGGCCCGTGGTCGCACCCGCACTTCCTGCACCTCTACACCTCCGCGCTCGAGGACCCGGCGTGGGACCTGGCCACGGACGTGGAGGAGCCCGTCATCCGCCAGAGCACCGTGCGGACGGTCAAGTTCCGGGGCGAGCTGCTGAAGGCGCGGCTGCGGCGCCTGCCCCGCCGGCTCCGGCCCCACCGGGTCGCGGCGTCCGCGCGCCGCC
>JAEVZA010000100.1 GCA_023392475.1 Actinomycetes bacterium
CCCCGGGCCCGGGGCGGGGGGGGGGGACCCCACCGCGCCCGCGGACCCGGCCGACCGCACGACGGCGGCGGCGCCGGGGACCGCGGCGGCCGCACCCCGCATCGCGGTGGTCGGTGACTCGACCGCCATCGGCGTCGGCATCGGCCTGGACACGTGGCTCACGGCCAGCGGTCGGCCCGGCGTGGTGGCGAGCGACGCCCGCATCGGGTGCGGGGTGACGCCGTTCCGAGCCCGGAAGGTCGACGGGGTCTCGGCCCCCGGCGAGGACTGCGAGGCCTGGCCGTCCCGCTGGGCCGACCTGGTCGGCCGGAGCCGGCCCGACGTCGCGCTCCTCCTCTCCTCGTTCTGGGAGGTCCCCGACGTGCAGCTCCCCGGGTCGTCGCGGTGGACCGCCATCGGCGACCCCGCCGTCGACGCGCTGGTGGAGCGATCGCTGCTCCGTGCGGTCGACGTGCTGTCCTCGTCCGGCTCGCTCGTCGTGCTCGTGACGTGGCCCGACTTCGGCACCTGGGCGGCCGACGGCCGCCCCGACGCGGTGGCCCGACAGGACGACCCGGCACGACTCGCCCGCTACCGGGCCATCCAGCGAGACGTCGCGGCGCAGCGACCCGGCACCGTCCGTGTCCTGGACCTTGCGGGCTGGCTCGGCGACCGGTCCCAGGACCGGGGCCTGCGCGCCGACGGCACGCACTTCCTCCCCGAGCGCTTCGAGCCGATCGCGGCGACGTGGTTCGGCCCGGCGCTGGAGCAGGCGTGGCGGGAGTGGCGGGTGGCGGAGCGGCCCGGGGGCTGAGGTCGCCCGGTCAGTCGGCGAGCCGTGCGGGGAAGCCCCCCGTGGCGATCGGCCCCCAGGACTCGACCGCGACCCGCACGAGGCTCTTGCCCTGCTCGCGCATGGCCGTGCGGTACTCGTCCCAGTCGGGGTGCTCGCCGCTGATCGATCGGAAGTACTCGACGAGCGGCTCGACCGCGTCGGGGAGGTCGATCACCTCGGCACGGCCCCGGACCTGCACCCACGGCCCGTTCCACTCGTCGGAGAGCACCAGGGCGCTGCACGCGGGGTCACGGCGGAGGTTCGCCACCTTCGCACGCTCCGGGTAGGTGGCGACGGTGAGGCGACCGGCGCCGTCGACGCCGGCGGTGACCGGGGAGGACTGCGGCGAGCCGTCCCGCCGCGTGGTGGTGAGGATGACGTGGTGGCGCGGGCGCAGGAACTCCACGAGCCCGTCCCGGTCCACCACGGTGTTGGTCGCGATCGTCCGTGCCATGCCGGCAGTCTGTCCCTCGGTCCGCCACGCGGGGCGCCGCGCGCTCAGCCGACGTCGAGCAGCGTCTTGCCGACGGTGGCACGCGACTCGATCGCGGCGTGCGCCGCGGCGGCCGAGGCGAGCGGGAACCGCTGGCCGACGACCGGTCGGAGGGTGCCGTCGGCGAGCGACCGCAGGGCACGCTCGGTGAGGGACCGCAGCTCGTCGGGCGTCGGCGCGGGCCGGACCCGCTGGACCCCGCGCTCGGCGAGCAGCTCGTCGGGCAGGTCCGCCCAGGTGCCGCTCGCCAGTCCGAAGCTGACGAACGAACCACCCGGTTCCACCAGTTCGAACGCCGCGGCGGCGAGGTCGCCGCCCACGCCGTCGAGCACCGCGTCGACGCCGCCGAGCTGTTCCCGCACGGCGTCCGTCCAACCCGGCCGCGAGTAGTCGACGACGAGGGCGGCGCCCGCGGCCTGCGCGACCTCGAGCTTGCGATCGCCGCCGACGGCGCCCACGACCATCGCGCCCGCCGAAGCGAGCAGCTGCACCGACAGCGTCCCGACCCCGCCGGCCGCGGCCTCGACGAGCACCCGCAGGCCGGCCACCGGCGAGATCGCGTCCACGAGCATCGTGGCGGTGCGCCCGTCGGCGAGGACGGCGACGGCGTCGGCGAGCTCCACCCCGTCGGGCACCTCGAACAGGCCCGCCGCGGGCACGGCCGCGAGCTCGGCGTAGCCGCCGGCGCCACCGGTCGCCGTCACGACCCGACGACCGACGAGCGCGGGGTCGACGTCGGCACCCGCCGCCGCCACGACGCCGCCGACCCCGTTGCCGGGCACGTACGGCGGTTCGACCGGGAACGGCCCCCGGCCGGCCCGCAACTGGGTCTCCACGAACGTCACGTTCGCGACCGAGGCGCGCACGACGACCTCGCCCGGGCCGGCGACCGGGTCGTCCACCTCCTCGGCGACGAGCACCTCCGGAGGACCGAGCTCCCGCACCACGATCGCCTGCACGCGCCGCCTCCTCGCTGCCGCATCGCACCTGCGGGACGGCACAGTCTCCGGCAGCGGACGGCCCGGGACGTGGTCAGGCGCGCCGCCGCGCGCGAACACCGGCGACAGCGCCGTGCGTCGGCTGCCAGACTCGCCCGCCGTGACCGACGTGGTGACGTGGACGATCGAGGACCCGTCGGTGCCGGGCGAGGTGGAGGTGCACACGCTCCTGCCGCCGGGCGGCGCCGCGGACGACCTGCCGATGGTCCTGTGGCTGCACGGCGCCGCGTCGTCGGCCGACTCGCTGGACCGCCACGCGTCGCTGTTCGAGGACCGCTGGGCGGACGGGTCGATGCCGCCGGTCGTCGCGACGTGCGCGTCGACGCCGACCCAGGGCGGCTTCTACACCGACCGACCCGACGGCGCGCGCTGGGAGCACCTGGTCGCGGACGTCCTGCGTGCCGCGACGGTCGAGCGGTTCGGGTGCGACGACGGCCGCGTCCTGGTCGCCGGCACGTCGATGGGTGGCTACGGGGCGCTCAAGCTGCTGTGCCGCGACCCCGGGCGGTACGTCGGCGCCGTGGCCGTCTCCCCCGCGGTGTTCGCGGGTGACACGCCCGACGAGGTGCCCGAGGCGAGCCGGCCCGCCGTGCTCGGCGAGCTCTTCTCGCTGCTCGTGGGGCGGCCCGGCGAGTCCGTGTCGACGCGCCTCCGCGAGGGCGGGGACGAGCTGCGCCGGGTCGCGCCGCCGCTGTTCCTCGGCGTCGGCGACTCGGACGACTTCGGCCTCCAGGACGGCGCCGAGCACCTGCACCGGCTGCTGCTCGACGAGGGCGTGCACCACCACTACGTCCGGTGGCTCGGCGGCACGCACATGGGCCCCGAGGCGGAGCCCCTGACCCGCGCCGCGTTCGACTTCGCCGCCACCGTGCTCTCGCGCGGGGCAACATCGTCGGGCTGAGCCACCCGTCCGACCGGAGCACCTGATGACGACCGTCGGCATCCCCACCGAGATCAAGGACCACGAGTACCGGGTCGCGATCACCCCGATCGGCGTGCACGAGCTCGTCGCCCACGGCCACACCGTCGTGGTGCAGGCCGGCGCCGGGGTCGGCTCGGCGATCCCCGACGACGAGTACGCCGCGGCGGGCGCCCGGCTCGTCGACGACGCGGACGAGGTGTGGGGCGCGGCGGACCTCGTCCTGAAGGTCAAGGAGCCGGTGCCGGACGAGTACCACCGGCTCCGCCCCGACCTCTCCCTGTTCACGTACCTGCACCTCGCGGCGAACCGCGTGCTGACCGACGAGCTGCTCGAGCGGCGCGTCACCGCGATCGCCTACGAGACGGTCCAGCTCCCGAGCGGCGCGCTGCCGCTGCTGTACCCGATGTCCGAGGTGGCCGGCTGCCTGGCGCCGCAGGTCGGCGCGCACGCGCTGATGCGCCAGGAGGGCGGGCGCGGCGTGCTGATGGGTGGCGTCGGCGGCGTGGCCAACGCGAAGGTCGTCATCCTCGGCGCGGGCGTGGCCGGGCAGAACGCCGCCAACATCGCGCTCGGCATGGGCGGTGACGTCACGCTGCTGGACACGGACCTCGACAAGCTGCGGATGTCGTTCTGGCGCTACGGCAACCGCGTGCACGGGCTCGCCTCGTCCCGCCTCGCCATCGACGAGCAGGTCCGCCAGGCGGACCTCGTGATCGGCGCCGTCCTCGTGCCCGGTGCCGCGGCGCCGAAGCTGGTCAGCAACGCGCTCGTCGCGCAGATGCGCCCGGGATCCGTGCTCGTCGACGTCGCGGTCGACCAGGGCGGCTGCTTCGAGGACACGCGGCCGACCACGCACTCGGACCCGACGTTCCGGGTGCACCGCTCGACCTTCTACTGCGTGGCCAACATGCCGGGCGCGGTGCCGCGCACGTCCACGTACGGGCTGACGAACGCCACGCTGCCGTACGTGGTGGCGCTGGCGGAGCGGGGCTGGCGCGACGCGCTGGCGGCGGACCCGAGCCTCGCGAGGGGCCTCAACAGCCACGGCGGGCACCTCACGAACGCCGCCGTGGCCGCCGCGTTCGGGCTGGCCGCGGATCCGGTGGAGCAGCACCTCGGCTGAGTCCCGTCGGCCGGGCGGGGCTCCGCGAGCGGCCGCCTAGGCTCGTCGGGTGACCACGCACGACGACTCCGACCTCGACCTGACCACGCTCGACCTCCGGGTGGGCGACGACGGGGTCGCCACGGTGACGCTCGACCGGCCCGACGTGTACAACGCGTTCGACCCGACCATGACCGACGAGCTCGCCGCCGTGTGGCAGTGGGTGAAGCGCAGCGACGACGTGCGCGCCGTCGTGCTGACCGGCGCCGGCGAGAAGGCGTTCTGCACCGGCATCGACCGGGCCAGCGTCACCGAGTTCGGCCTCGACCCGTTCACCTACGAGGACCCGGGCAAGCTGCTCGGCCCGAAGAGCCAGGGCCTGTGGAAGCCGGTGATCGCCGCCGTCAACGGCATGGCGTGCGGCGGGGCGTTCTACCTCCTCGCCGAGGCCGACGTGATCTTCGCCGCCGAGCACGCCACGTTCTTCGACCCGCACGTCACGTACGGCATGGTCGCCGCCTACGAGCCCATCCTGCTGCTGCGCCGGCTCCCCTTCGGGGAGGTGCTGCGCATGGCGCTCGCCGGCGCGCACGAGCGCGTCGGGGCCGAGACGGCGGTGCGGCTCGGCCTCGTCAGCGAGGTCACCCCTGCGGGCGAGCTGCTCGACGCCGCGCACGCGCTCGCCGCGGTGATCGCGTCGCAGCCGCCGCTGGCCGTGCAGGCGACCCTGCGCACGCTCTGGGCGGCACGCGACATGCCCGGTTTGCAGGCGACCGACCTCGGCAACGTGTTCCTCCAGCTCGGCACCTCGACCGACGCCCTCCTCGAGGGCCAGGAGGCCTTCAGCTCGGGCAAGCGCATCGAGCCCCGCATCCGCTGACGCGTCGGGCCGGGTCGCCCGGTGGCCGGTCCCCGCCATCCGTCCGGGAACTCGGGCCCCGCCCCGAGTTGCCACATCCGCCGATCTCGGGGGTGAGCGGCCGCCCAGCGTTCGCCGGGCCCCGAGATCGCGAGATCGGGCCTGCCCGCGGGCGGCCCGGGCTACTCGATGCGCAGGCCGCTGATCGAGCGGGAGATCACGAGCTGCTGGATCTGCTCCGTGCCCTCGAAGATGTCGAAGATCTTGGCGTCGCGGTGCCAGCGCTCCACGGGGTACTCGCGGACGTAGCCGTAGCCGCCGAGGATCTGGATCGCCCGCTCGGTGACCCACACCGCGGTGCGGCCGGCCATGAGCTTCGACATCGAGCCCTCGGCGTTCTTGTAGCCGCCGCCGTTGCGGGACAGCCACGCAGCCCGGTGCGTCATGAGGCGGGCGGCGTCGATCTGCGTCGCCATGTCGGCGAGCATGAACGCGATCGACTGGTTCATGATGATCGGCTTGCCGAACGCCACGCGCTCCTGGGCGTACTGCAGGGCGTACTCGTAGGCGGCACGGGCGACGCCGATCGCCTGCGCGGCGACGGCGGGGCGGGTGGCCTCGAACGTGGCCATCGCCGGCTGCTTGCCGGAGCGGACCTGCGGGTTCTGCTGCGCCTCGCGGGCACGGGCGAGCTTCTCGTCGAGCTTGTCCTTGCCGCCGAGGAGGCAGTTGCCGGGGACGCGCACGTCGTCGAGCACGACCTCGGCCGTGTGCGACGCCTTGATGCCGTGCTTCTTGTACTTCTGGCCCATCGTCAGGCCGGGCGTGTTCGGCGGGACGATGAAGCTCGCCTGGCCGCGACCCTTGAGCTCGGGCTCGACGGCGGCGACGACCACGTGCACGTCGGCGATGCCGCCGTTCGTGATCCACGCCTTGGTGCCGTTGAGCACCCACTCGTCCTTCGCCTCGTCGTAGACGGCGCGGGTCCGCAGCGACGACACGTCGGAGCCGGCGTCGGGCTCGGACACGCAGAACGCACCGAGCTGGATCTTCTCGGGCGTGCCGTAGCACTGCGGCACCCACTCGAGCACCTGCTCGGGCGTGCCGTTGCCGGCGATGCCGGCGGCCGCGAGGCCGGAGCCGAAGATGGCGAGGCCGATGCCCGCGTCACCCCAGAACAGCTCCTCGATCGCGACCGGCATCGTGAGGCCGGACTCGTCGGCCATCATCGCCTGCGCCATGAAGTCGATCGAGTAGAGGCCGATCTTGGCGGCCTCCTGGACGATGGGCCAGGGGAACTCCTCGCGCTCGTCCCACTCCTCCGCCGCGGGGCGCACGACGTCCTCGGCGAAGTCGTGGATCCACTTCTGGATCTGGACCTGGTCCTCATTGAGCTCGAGGGAGAAGTTGCCGCTCATGGTGCCGTCCTCGTGTGGTGAACTCGTGGTCGACCCGGACGTCAGCGCCGGGTGGGTTACCGGTGAGTAGGTTACCGACGGGTAACACGCACCGGCAACCGGGGGCGACGACCGTCCGGGGGGACGTGATGCGGCGATCGATCCTGTTGCCGGCCGTGGTGCTGCTCGCGCTGGCGAGCGCCTGCGCACCGACCCCGGCACCCGGTCCGAGCTGGCACGCCACCCGGTTCGCCCGGTCCTCGACGGCGACCGCCACCGTGAACACGATCGGGGCGTGGACCGACGCCGACTGGTTCGCCACGATCCGCACGACCGCGCCACCGGGCGGCGCGGCAACGGCCGAGCTGCGCGTGTCGCCGCGCACCGGCCCCGGCGGTTCGACGCTCGGCGCGCCGCAGGTCGTGCCGCTCCCCGACGGGCTCGGCGCGGGGCCACCCACCGGCGAGCACGTCCTCGCCATCGCGATGTTCGACGGCCTGCACCTCTACCGCCCGACCGGCGGCACCTGGGGCCCCGCCGGCACGATCACGCTGCCTCCGGGCTATGTGCTGGGTGCGATGACGGACCGGTGGCTCGTCCTGCGCCACGACCCGGGTGCCGAGCTCGTCGGCGACGCCGACCTCCTCGTGTACGCGGTCGACACGTCGGGTCCGACCGTCACCGCCACGCTCGCGACCACGCTCCAGCCCGACCCGACCTGGTCGAGCGGGCTCCGCGAGGGGTTCGGCGCCGCGGTGTCGCTCGACGGCGGGCTGCTCGCGGTGACCGCGACCCCCGGCGCGAGCGGCGGCGGACCGCTGGTGCGCATCTACCGCGAGCAGCTCGGTTCGTGGTCGGCGGTGCAGACGATCGGCGACACGGTCGGGCTCCAGCGCCAGACCGGCGTGATGGCCGTGGACGACGGACCGACCGTCGACCGCCTCGTGCTCTCGCCGTTCATCACGTCGCTGCAGACGCCGGCCGTCGACGTCTGGGCCGACAGCGGGGCCGGGTTCGTGCCGGAGCAGCACCTGCAGCTCGACACCGCGCTGGCCGACGCGTCCGGCGGGAACGTGTTCGGCAGCTCGGTCGCCATCGAGGGTGACCTCCTCGCCGTCACCTCCCGCAGCGTCACCGTGCCGTCCGCGCAGGGCGGGCACGATCCGGTCACCGTCGGGTTCGTGCAGCTGTACCGGCACGGCGTGGCGTGGGCGCCCGAGCACGAGGCCGGGCTCTACGTGAGCCCGTACGACGCCGGCGTGCGCACCGCGCTCCCCTTCCGGCTGCAGGCCGCGGCCGGGCACGTGGCGGCGGCGGTGCTCGCCAGCCTGGACGAGCCGCCGGGCTGCCCGTTCCCGTGCATCGCGATCGGGCTGGAGGCGTGGTCGCTGGACCGCCGCTGACCGCCCCGCTGACGTCCTCCGTGGGGAAATGGGGGTCCTCAGTCACGCAGGACGAGATCGAGGACCCCTATTTCGCGAGCTGGAGCGCTCAGGGCGTCAGGCGCGGCGGACCTGGGTGCCCGCGGCCGTGTCCTCCACGACCCAGCCGAGCTCGACGAGCTCGTCGCGCAGCTGGTCGGCGGTCCCCCAGTCCTTCGCCGCCCGCGCCGCGTCCCGCGCCCGTGCCATGGCGGCCACGTCATCGGGGACCTCGATCGCCGAGTCGTCCCGGAGGTCGAGGCCGAGGGCGCCGAGCACCGACCACCACGCCGCCACCAGCGGCGCGGCCGCGTCGTCGTCGCCCGCGTCGAGGAGCTTGTTGATCTCCGTCGCGGTCCCGAACACGTGGGCCATCGCGGCCGGCGTCCCGAGGTCGTCGTCCATGGCCGAGCGGAACGCGTCGAGCGCGCCCTCGTCGGGCGGCACGGACGGCAGGTCGGCCACGCGCCGGGCAACGGCATCGAGGCGGGCGAGGGACGCCTCGGCCTCCTCGACCGTCCTCGACGTCACCTCGACCGGCGACCGGTAGTGGGCCTGGAGCACGAGCAACCGGTAGGCGCGCGGATCGTGCTCCTCGATGAGGTCGAGGAGGGTCGTGAAGTTGCCGAGCGACTTCGACATCTTCTCGCCGCCGACCTCGACGAACCCGTTGTGGACCCACCGGCGCGAGAAGCCGCGCCCGAGCGCGACGGCCTGCGCCCGCTCGTTCTCGTGGTGCGGGAACGCGAGGTCGATGCCGCCGCCGTGGATGTCGAAGTCCTCGCCGAGGAGGTCGAGGCTCATCACGACGCACTCGGTGTGCCAGCCGGGCCGACCGTCACCCCAGGGCGACGGCCACGACGGCTCGCCCGGCTTCGCGAACTTCCACAGCACGAAGTCCGCCGGGTTGCGCTTCTCCGACTCGCCGACGATCTGGCGCCGGCCGCCGCCGACGAGCATGTCCTCCAGCGACTGGTGCGCGAGGAGCCCGTAGCCCTCGACGGACTCGACGGCGAGGTAGACGCCGTCGGAGGTGAGGTAGGCGGATCCGCGGTCCACCAGGGTGCCGATGAGCTCGACCATCTGGTCCACGTAGGCCGTCGCGTGGGGGTCCACGTCGGGGCGCTTGACCCCGATCGCGTCCATCGCACGCCACCAGACGGCCTCGTACTCCGCCGTGACCTCCTGCCACGGACGGCCCTCGAGCTCGGCCCGCTCGAGGATCTTGTCCTCGATGTCCGTGATGTTCGACACGTACAGGACGTCGTTTCCCGACCACTCCAGATACCGTCGAAGCACGTCGAAGACGAGGGAGAACCGTCCGTGACCGAGGTGGGGCGGCCCGTACACGGTGGGGCCGCAGACGTACATCGACACCTTCCCGGGTTCCCGGGGATCGAGGGGGAGGACCTCCCCCGCGGCGGTGTCGTGCAGCCGGATCATGGCGGCCAACCCTACCGGCGGCCCCGCAGCGCCCGACCACGTGGTTCCGGCGCCGTGGCGGCCTCGACCGGGAGCGCGACCCGATGACCGGCGGTGGCGTGCACGAGCGCCAGCGCGCCGGGCTCGAGGGCGCGGATCCGGTCCGCGTCGTCGCCGCGGTGGCCACCCCGCCGCTGCTCGCCGAGGCCGTCGTCGCGCTCGGCGAGCTGGACGGCGCGGTCGCGCTCGTCC
>JAEVZA010000135.1 GCA_023392475.1 Actinomycetes bacterium
GTGCGCAGGTGCCGCGCGGCGCGCAGCTGCTTGCGCGAGGGTCGGCTCGCCTTGCGGTCGCGCGCCCGCAGGCGCAGCTGGGCCGACGCGAGCCGGCGCTCCTCACGGGTGGCCGGCGGCCGGGCGGTCACCGTGAACGACTCGCCCGGGCGGAGCCGGACACCGGTGATCGGCTCGGACTCGCGGTCGACCGCCTTGCGCGCCTCGTCCACGAGGTACACCGAGGCACGGCCGGCGACCTCGGCGCCGAAGCCGTCGCCCAGCACCCTCGAGACGAGCCGGGCCCACAACCAGGCCCACATCAGCCGCGCCGGACCTCGATGATCGCGGAGGACCGCTTGCCGCCGCGGCGACCCAGCAGGAACGCGGCGAGGAGGAGCAGCAGCCCGATGACGAGGCCGGCCGCGAGCAGCTGGTTCCGCACGCCCTCGACCTGCTCCTGGGCCTCGCCCTGGATGTCGCCGAGCTTCGACTTGATGTCGTCCCGCGTGATGGTGGTGTGGCCGTCGGTGGTGCTCATCGGGTGGTTCCCTGGTTCTGCGTGAACTTGTACAGCGAGCGGACGAACAGCCCCGCGATGACGAGGCCGACGACCATGACGATCAGGTACGGCGCCCAGGTCCAGCTCCCGCCGCCCACCTGCGCGGGGTCGTTGAAGACGGTGATCTGCTGGAGGCCGCGGAGGAGCGCCAGCAGGCCGAACGAGAGGCCGACGCCGATCAGGATGGCGCCGCCGATGCCGAAGCCGAGGTACTGGCCGAGCGTCTTGAGCGGGTCGACCGTCTCCTGCTTGGCGTACGCGACGACCATGTCCTTGAGCTCGGCGACCTGCTCGATGGGGCCGCTCTGCTGCGGTGGTGCGGACCACGGTCGGGTCCGGGTCGACTGGTCGGCCACGGGCGTCCTCCTGCGTCGGCGCCCCTTTGTAGCACGGGTCGCCGTCGATCCCGCCCGGCCCGCCCGCCCCGGGTCGGGTCAGGGCCCGTCGGGACCCGGCCCGTCCGGTCCGCCGCCCAGGGCGAGGCGCCCGCGGAGCAGCGCCTCCTGCTCCGCGAGCAGCTCGTCGACGAGCGCGAGCCGGTCGGTCGGCCCGGGGGCCTGGAGGACCTTCTGCCGGTCGAGCGGCCCGATCGGGGCGAGCACGCCGTACTGGAACGTCCGCAGCGCGACGTCGTCCGCGAGCTCGAGGTCCTCGGGGAGGCCGTGCGAGCCGAGCTCGCTGGCCAGCGCCGCGACCCGCCGGAGCGCCGCCTCGGTCGCGTCGAGCGCCGCGGCGCCGACGGTCGGTCCCACGTCGGGCAGGTCGCGCACGAGCGCCCGCGGGTAGGGGTCGTCGGGCAGCCACGCCTCCACGGCGATGCGGCGCACGCCCGCGGCCACGAGCGCCCAGCGCCCGTCCTCGGTCCGGCCGGCCTCGACCAGGTGGGCGACGCAGCCCACGCCGGTGCGCACGTCGCCGCCACCGACCTCGCTGCCCCGATCGATCAGCACGACGCCGAACTCGGGCTCGGGAGCGGCGAGCACGTCGTCGACCATGGCCCGGTACCGCGGCTCGAACACGTGCAGCGGCATGAGCATCGACGGGAGCAGGACCGAGCCGAGCGGGAACATCGGCAGCTCGACCGCGGCACCCGAGGGATCGCTCACGCGGCCACCGGCGGCCTCGGGCCGAGCTGGTCGGCCGGCGGGGTCTGCGGGTACGGGAGCAGGGCGCGGAGGAGGTCGCCCTGCACGCCGAGGTCCGCGGCCTGCACGTCGCGCCCGCCGGTGTTCTCGATGATCGAGAAGCGCAGCGGCCGACCGGGCACGGTGGTCACCCACCCCGACAGGGCGGCCACGTCCTTCAAGGTGCCCGTCTTGGCCCGCACGCGGTCCCGGAGGTCCGGCCCGGTGAACCGGTCGTCCAGCGTCCCGGGCTGGCCGGGCCGGGCGAGGCCGGCGGCGAGGACGCCGTCGGGGCCGCCCCGGGCGAGCAGCGCGGCGATGAGGTCGCACGTGACGCGGTTGCGGTCGCTCAGGCCCGAGCCGTCGACCACCTCGACGCCCTGGGTCGGCAGGCCCTGCGCGGTGAGCCACTGCTGGACGACGGCGACCCCGGCGGCCGTCGAGCCGCCCGTGCCCTTCGCCTTCCCGAGCTGCTTCAGCAGCAGCTCGGCCGACGTGTTGTCCGAGAAGGCCAGCGTCTCGTCGACGACCTCGCGGATCGTCAGCGAGGGCACGGAGACGACCGGGACGACCCCTGGTGGTGCGACTCCGGACGACGGCGGCCCGTCGACCTGCACGCCCCGCGCCCGGAGCAGCGCGGTGAGGACCGCCGCGGCGTGCGCCGCGGGGTCGGGCGCCGCCGCCCCGCCCGACGCCTTCGGGTCGATCGGGTCGATGGTCCACGCGTCGTTGACCATGAGCGCGCCGAGGTTGGCGACGAGGCCCTGCCCGACGAACCGGGCCGGCCACCCGCCCGCCGTGCGCTGGTCGTCGTACCGGGAGCCGTCGCCGACGACGCCGCCGGTCACGTGGCGCACGCCCGCGGCGACGACCCGGTCGGCGATCGCCTCCATCGAGGTCTGCGGCCGCGTGCCGTGGGTCTGGCGTGACTCGTACGTGGCGGTCGTGAGCAGCGGGTCGCCCCCGCCGATGAGGTAGAGGTCCCCGGCGACCGTGCCGGCGGCGGGCGGAGCGGCTGCGGCGACGGTCGTGGTCAGGTGGCTGTCGGCGCCGAGGAGGTCGAGCGCGGCGGAGGTCGTCAGCAGCTTCATGTTGGACGCCGGCGCGACGGGCGCGGTGGTCCGGGACGCGACGAGCGGCGTCGTGCCGTCGTCCACCGCGATGCACGAGTCGGCGGGGGCGCGGGCGACGATCGGCGC
>JAEVZA010000252.1 GCA_023392475.1 Actinomycetes bacterium
CCTCGGGCTCGACGCCGAGCCCGGCCGCCACGTCGCCCGTGTGGATCCACGCCTCCGACAGCCGCGTCGTCGCGAGCGTGCGGGCCGCCAGGTCGCCCGCCACCCACATGACGCGCCGGCTGGGGTCGCCGGCGGCCAGGGCGTCGGCCTGCGCGCCGACGCTGCGCCACCAGCGGTCACGGACCGACTCGGGATCCTCCCGCTCGGCCGCGACCGCGTCGGCGGCCCAGTCGTCGACCGTGCTGCCGGCCGGGATCGGGTGCACACCGCCGAACGACGCGGCGAGGCGGTCCTCGGCGCTCGCCGCGGCGGTCTCGTTGGTCTGGGCGAGGTGGAGCAGCACGTCGGCGACGGACCAGCCCGGGCACCGGCTGGGTCGCGCGAGGCCGGCGCGGTCGAGGTCGGCCACCATGCCGCGGAGCTCCTCCTGCTGCTCGGCCAGCGCGGCCAGGACGTCATCCACGGTCGCCTGCCGCGGTCGGCCCGGTCCCGTCGGCGAGGCGCTGCCCGAGGTGCTCCACCTGGCCGCCCTCGCCGCCCAGCAGCACGTCGTTGTAGTGGCGTGCGCCGCGGTGGTGGCCGGCGCCGTCGGGCACGAACGCGAGCAGGACGCTGATCCGCTCCGGTCCGTCGGCGGTGGTCGGCGGGAGCGAGGCGTGCATCACGTCGGAGTAGTGCAGGGACACGTCGCCCGCCGTGACGCGCACCGGGGTGCCGTCGGGGGCTCGGACGTCCCGCCCGTCGACGAACGGGAACGACCCGCGGTGCGACCCGGGCAGGACGCGCAGCTCCCCGGCCTCGGGCGACCCGTCGGTCAGGCAGATCGTCATGATCGCCGTGGGGCAGTTGAGCGCGTGGCCACCCATGCCGCAGTCCCGGTGCCAGGGCAGGTCGGCGAGGCCCTCCGCCACCTCCGCGCGCTTCCACAGGACCGTGACCGCGTCCCGGCCGTCGAGCTCCCTGGAGGTGAGGTGCTCGGCCGCGGTGCCGGCGATCGCGAGGACGCGCGGGTCGTGGTGCAGCTCCCGGAGGCGGTCGCGGTCGGCGCCGTTGAGGACCCGGGTCAGCACGTCGGTGCCGCCGGTGGTGCGGCCCCACCACGACTGCCCGTCGCCGGGGCCCGCCCCGGCCTCCAGCGCGTCGGCCTCGCGGCGCATGGCAGCGCACTCGTCGTCGTCGAACACGCCGGTGACGACGACGTAGCCGGCCTCGCCGAGGAAGTGGCGCGCGTCGTCGTGGTGCGCCGCCAGCTCGTCCAGCGCGAACCGCCGACCCGGGTCGAGCGGCGCGCCGTGCCGGTCGCGCAGGTCGGCGGTGTCCGGGTCGAAGATCGGCAGGCCGTGGTACAGGGCCCGCAGCCCGGGCTCCCACCGCACGAAGCGGAGCGGCTTGCCGCGCGACGCCGTGACCCGGCCGCCGTAGAAGAGGCCGGGCGCGGTGTCGAGGTCGCCGGCGAGCCCGGCGAACGACTCGAGGTCGAGGTCGATGACCGTGTCCGCCCGCTCGTCGCCCTCGACGACGAGGACGGTCCCGCCCTCCGGCACGTAGGTGTAGGTCCCGGCCGGCGTCCGCAGCCCGAGGGTGCCCAGGTCCCGGAGGTCCACCCAGGCGAGGGCGCCGTTCCCGTCGGCGATCCGGCGGGGCAGCTCCTCGCGGTGGAAGCGGTGGAAGGACGCCGCGTCGGCGGCCGGCGGCGGTGCGACCGTGCCCGTTGCCATGCGGTCAGTGTCGCGGCTTCGTGCCGCCCGTGCACCCCCTAACCTGACGCACGTGTCAGATCGACTGCGCCTCGCCGTGGTGGGCTGCGGCAACATCGCCGACCTCAACGTCGCCGGCTACCTGGACCACCCCGACTGCGACGTGGTCGCCGTGTGCGACCGCCGGGCCGACGCCGCCGCCGACGCGGCCGAGCGGTGGGGCGCGGCGTCCTGGCACGACGACCTCGACGAGCTGCTCGCCCGGGACGACGTGGACGCCGTGGAGGTCCTCACGCCCACGAACACCCACGCCCAGGTGGTGGGCGCGGCGCTGGCCGCCGGCAAGCACGTGTCGTGCCAGAAGCCGCTCGCCAACACCGTCGCCGAGGTCCGGTCCCTCGGCGAGCAGGCCGCTCGCGCCGGGGTCGTCCTGCGCACGAGCGAGTGCTACCTCCACTACCCGCCGCTCGAGCTCGCCCGGTCGATGATCGAGGCGGGCGAGATCGGCGACCCGACGGTGGTCCGCATCAAGACCGTCGTCGGCACGACGGACAGCGAGTTCCAGTCCCGCCTCGACTACGACGGCTACTGGTGGCGCTTCGACGAGCGCAGCCCGGGCGGCCACCTCTTCGACGACGTGGTGCACAAGTACGCGTGCGCCAGCTGGCTCCCGGGTCACCCGGTCACGTCGGTGCAGTCGGTCGTGCGCCAGACGGGGTTCTTCTTCGAGGCGCCCACCGTGGCGCTGTTCGAGTACGACGACCCCGGCCTCCTGGGGATGATGGAGGTCTCGTACGCGCCCGAGATGCACATCCGGAGCAGCTACTACGGCGCCGACGAGTTCTTCGAGGTGCAGGGGACCGAGGGCTGGATCTGGGTCACGCGCTGCACCGGCGAGATGCTCGACCTCCCGCCCGTCGTCCTCTACCGCAAGGACGGGACGCGCGAGGAGGTCGCCGACCTCGACGCCGACTGGGGCAGCGGGTTCCGCCGCGCCTCGGCGGCGTTCGTCGACGGCCTGCTCGCCGGTCGGACCGACGTCGACATGACGCCCGAGGCGTCGGCGGAGGTGCTCCAGCTGTGCTTCGCCGTGTACCAGGCGTCGAACGAGCGCCGGCCGGTGGACCCGTCCGCGATCACGACCTCGGTGTCGCCGGAGGGGTGGCCGTACACGCGGTCGGAGGGCATGCCCCGCTGACCCCGGGCGCGGTCGGGGATCAGTCGTCGACCACGCGCTTGAGCTTGTAGCCCGACCGGGGGAGCGCCTCGCGCTCGAGCACCTCCACGGCGGCCTCGACCCCGATGACCTCCTTGATGCCGTTGCGCACCCGGCCCTCGACGTCCTGCGGGTCACCACCTTGGGCGCCGACCTCCAGCCGCACCACCAGCGGGTCGTGCGAGCCCTGCGGGTTCACGACCACGAACTCGAGGGTGGGCTGCTTCACGTCGGGCGCCGCGTCGGCGATGGCCCGCTCGAGGTCGGAGACCTGGAAGTGCACGCCCTGGCAGGACAGCAGGTCCTTGAAGCGCCCGCCCCAGAAGCCGATGCGCGACGTCTCGCCGAGGGGGCAGCTCGAGTCCTCGAGCATCGCCGCCTCCTCGAGGTCGTAGCGGAGGAGGCCGTTGTCCCGGTCGAGCGTGGTGACGACCAGGTTCCCCCACTGGCCGTCGGGCACGTCGCGGCCGGTCCCGGGATCGATCGCCTGCACGATCGCCCAGTCCTCGTGGAGGTGCGCGCCGTCGCACGCGCTGTCCGGCCCGCCGAGGTAGGCGTAGCACTCGAACCCGGCCGTCATCATCGGCATCAGGCCGCGCCCGAACCCGCCCATCGAGAACGGCGGGAAGTGGCAGTCCTCCACCAGGTCGACGCCCACCTTGGCGGCCACCTCCTGGAAGCGGTGCTGCGACAGCGCCGTCATCGTCACGTCGGGGTGGATCCGCTGCCAGATGCGGATCGCCTGCTCGGCGAGCTCGTCCGTGTCGGGCGGCGGGACCCAGAGGTTGAGGAAGCCGAAGTACTCGAGCGTGCCCGACAGCATCAGCCCCCCGCCGTAGAGGTAGGCGGGGTGGCAGTGGGTGACGACCTGGCCCGGGCGCCAGCCGTTGCGCCACCAGTTGCGGGCCGCCGACTCGTACTCGATGAACAGGTCGTGGCGGGTGAGCACGGTGACGGTCGGCGTGCCGGTGGTGCCGGTCGACTGGCCGATCCGGATGCACTCCGACAGCGGGGTCGACCGGTAGTCGCCGAGCGGCGGGTGCTCGGCCTCCGAGTCGCGCAGGTCCTGCTTGAGGGTGGTGGGGATGCGGTTCACGTCGTCGAGCGAGGCGATGTCCTGGCCGGAGGTGATGCCGGCCTCGCCGAGCTTGCGGGCGAAGAGGCCGACCGGGCCGTCGAGCGAGCGCTGCACGAGGGCGCGCAACCGCTCGAGCTGCAGCTCCCGCCGGCGCTCCGGCGCCATCGTCTGCGCCTCGGGATCCCAGTGCTGCTGCCCCGGGTCGCGGGCGGGCGGTCCGAGCACCTCGGGTCCGTACGACGGCATCTGATCCCCCTGTTCGTCGGCGGCGTCCCGGTGGGTCGGGCGCCGGCCAGAGGTTACGCTGCGGACTGACACGCGTGTCAGGGATCGCGCGTGTCGGAGCCTTCGTCCGGCGCACGTCGCGCCGCGCCGGCGAGAGGGGGATCGTGGACGGGACCGTGACGGTCGGGGTGGACATCGGGACCACGTCGGTGAAGGCCGTGGCCGCACGGGCCGACGGCACGGTCGTCGCGACGGCGCGGGTCGAGCACCCGGTCCTGACGCCCGAGCCGAACGTGCTCGAGCACGACGCCCGGCTGGCCTGGCACGACGGGGTGCTCGTGGCCGCCCGCCAGGTGGCCGACGCCGCCGTGGCGGCCGGGTGCCGGGTGGCCGGCGTGGACGTGGCGGCGATGGTGCCGTCGCTGTGCCC
>JAEVZA010000253.1 GCA_023392475.1 Actinomycetes bacterium
CCACCTGCTCGCGCGCCGACTCCACCGCCACCCGCGCGGCCATGCCCTCCTCGTGGATCCGGCCGGGGTCCGCGGGCAGCGGTGTGCCCGACGCCGGATCGAGCACCTCACGCACCGCGGCGAGGGCCGCCGGTCGCAGCGGCGACGTCGACGCGTGGTCGAGGTAGGCCCGTCGTGCCGGCGGCCCGGTCGCCGTGGGGGCGGTCGACACGGCGCTAGTCGTCGACGGCGGTGACGCAGTTCGCGTCGCCGCCCGGGCGCGACGACGTGAGGTCCACGTTCGTCTCGCCGTACAGGGTGCCGAGCATCCCCTTGACCATCCCGCGGTCGACCGCGCAGATCACGGGGTGCTCGACCGCGGCGTCGCCGAACGGGCAGTGGTCGGTGACGATCCGCAGCTTCGTGCCCTCCTTCTCCGCGTGGGCGGCGAAGCCGTGGGCGGAGAGGGCGTCGGCGACGACGTGCAGCGCGGCGCGGAACGACTTCGTCGTCTGGTCGCCCATGGCGGTCGCCATCGTGCGCCCGTACTCGACGCCGACCTCCTCGGCGAGCGACGTCGCCCGGTCGGGGCCGAGCTCGGCGAGCGCCCGGCCGAGCAGCTCGACGAGGACGTCGTCGTGGCGCACCGGCATCTCGAGGCTGACGTCGTCGGTCGCCGTGCGGTACCGCTTCGAGGGCCGGCCCGCGCCGCCCGCGGCCCGCTCCGTGCTGATCTCGAGGTACCCACCCGCCGCCAGCTTGTCCAGGTGGTGGCGGGCGACGTTGGCGTGGAGGTCGAAGCGCTCCGCCACCTCCGACGCGGTCACGCCGGAGGGGTTCTCGTGCGCCATGAGGTAGATCTCACGGCGGGTCGGATCGCCGAACGCCGACGTGATGGCGGTCACGGCCGAGGCGAACTCGGTGGGGCTCAGGGCGGCCACCCCACCAGCGTACCGGCGCGGTCCTCCGGGCCCCGGTCGCACGGCGGGAGGGTGCGCCGGGCCCGCGGTGGCGTGTCGGGTTCCCGTGGTCGGCTAGGAACGGGCGATGTCCGACGACGCCGCCTGCGAGATCGACCGGCCCGACGTCGTCGCCGAGGTGCGGGCCGCCTTCGAGCGCTACGAGCGGGCCCTCCTGGCGAATGACGTCGAGGTCCTGATCGAGCTGTTCTGGGACTCCGACCGCACGGTCCGCTACGGCGTCGACGAGATCCACCACGGCCACGCCGCGATCGCCGGGTACCGGCGCTCGCAGGCGGCGGCGACCCTGCCCCGCACCCTCCGGGGCACGACGGTGACCGCGTTCGGCGACGACGTCGCCGTCGTCGACACCGAGTTCCTCCCCGACGGCTCCGACGCCGTCGGCCGCCAGTCGCAGACGTGGGTCCGCACCGGCGCCGGCTGGCGGGTGGCGAGCGCCCACGTGTCCTGGCTCGGCGGACGCGCCCCCGCCTGACCGCCCTCCGACCCGCTCTGTGATGCACCACCGGGTCGTTCGACCCCGTGGTGCATCACAGAGCGGGTCGGCGTGGGGACGGCGGCGGCGCAGCGGGCGGTGTGCGCTGGCGTTCACAGCTCCGTAACGGACGGGACCTCCCGGGGAAACGGGCCGTCCGTAGCGTCCCGGAGCATGTATCCAGGTCTGTATACAGCTCGTCGGTGGCCGCGGTGAGCGGCCCGACGGTGGCCGGCGCCACCCGCGCCGACCACGCCTACGCCGAGCTGAAGCGCCGCCTCCTGGCCGGCGAGTTCCCCCTCAACGTGCGCCTCGGCGAGGAGCGGCTGGCCGCCCTCACTGGCGTGTCCCGCACGCCCGTCCGGGAGGCCCTGCTCCGGCTCCACGCCGAGGGCCTCGTCACGAGGTGGTCCGACGGCGGGTTCCGGCCCGTCGCCCCCGACGTGTCGATGATGCGCCACACCTACGAGACCCGGTCGCTGCTGGAGCGGGCGGCGCTGGCGCTGCCCGCGGCGCACGGCACCACCCACGACCGCGCCGCGCTCGAGCTGCTCCACGCCGACTGGGTCGACCTCCGCGACGAGGCGACCGGCGAGCCCGACCCCGGCTTCGTCACCCTCGACGAGTCGTTCCACGTCTCGCTGGCGGACGCCGCGGGCAACCCCGTGCTGGCCGATCTCCTCCGCCAGCTGAACGACCGCATCCGGGTGGTGCGGATGCAGGACTTCCTGGTGCCCGGCCGCATCGAGGCGACGGTCGACGAGCACCTGGCGATCGTCGACGCGCTCCTCGACGGGCACGCGGAGCGGGCCGACGAGCTGTTCGCCGCGCACATCGGCACCTCGATCGCCGTGGTCGAGGAGCGCGTGGCGCAGGCGATCACCCGCATGGCCATCGGAGCGGAGGAACCATGACCACCGAGCTGCACGCCGACCCGACCGACCCTGTGCCCGCGGGCACCGCGGACCCGACCGCCGACCCGTCCGCGGGCGCACCCCCCGACCCCGTCGCCGTGCCGGCACGGCTCGAGGTGCGGGGCCTCACCAAGCGGTTCGGCGACCTCGTCGCCAACGACGACGTCCACCTCGAGGTGGCGGCGGGCGAGGTCCACGCGCTCCTCGGCGAGAACGGCGCCGGCAAGTCCACCCTGATGAAGCTCGTCTACGGCTCGTACCAGCCGACCGACGGCGAGATCCTCGTCGACGGCGAGGTGCTGGCGGTGTCGTCGCCCGCGGCCGGGCGGGCCGCGGGCATCGGGATGGTGTTCCAGGACCTGCGGCTGGTCCCCGCCTTCACCGTGGTCGAGAACATCGCGCTCGCCCTGCCGCTGCGCGGCCCCCGCCTGCCCCGCAAGGAGCTGAGCCGCCGCATCGGGGAGGCCTCGGAGCGCTACGGCCTCGCCGTCGACCCGAAGGCGCTCGTGCGGCACCTGTCGATCGGCGAGCGGCAGCGCGTCGAGATCCTCAAGGTGCTCATCGCCGGGGCCCGGCTGGTCATCCTCGACGAGCCGACCAGCGTGCTCGCCCCGCAGGAGGTCGAGTCGCTGTTCGGCGCGGTGCGCACGCTGCGGGCCGAGGGCCTGTCGGTCGTGATCATCACGCACAAGCTCGCCGAGGCCCGGAGCATCGCCGACCGGGTGTCGGTCCTCCGCGGCGGCCGGATGGTGCTGCAGGGTGCGGACCCGACGACGCTCACCGATCCGGAGCTCATCGAGCACATGGTCGGGATGTCCGTGGCGCCGCTGCCGAAGGAGCGGGTGCCGGTCCCGGCGAAGGCCGTGCGCGCCCTCGACGTCCAGGACGTCGTGGCCGACGGCGACGACGGGCAGGTCGCGCTGCAGGACGTGACCGTCGAGGTCCGCGCCGGCGAGCTCGTCGGCGTGGCGGGCATCGCCGGCAACGGCCAGCGCGAGCTGTACGAGGTGGCGCTCGGCATCCGGCCCGTCCGCAGCGGGCGGGTGCTGATGGCCGGCGAGCCGCTCCTCCGGCCGACCGTCGCGTCGGCGATCGGCGCCGGCGCCGCGGGCGTCCCCGAGGACCCGATCACCGACGCGGTGGTCCCGGGCCTCTCGGTCGCGGAGCACGTGGCCCTCGACGACCTGCCGGCGTTCCGCAAGGGCCTCGGTGTCGACTGGGGCCGGGTGCAGGACCGGCTCGACGAGCTCGACGCCACGACCGGGCTGCAGCTGGCGCCCGGACCGAGGCTGGTGTCGGACCTGTCCGGCGGCAACATCCAACGCGTCATGCTCGCCCGGGCGCTCGGCGAGCCGCGGTCGCTCGTCGTGGCGGCCTACCCGAGCCGCGGCCTCGACATCGCGAAGACGAGGCGGACGCAGGAGCTGCTCCTCCAACACCGCGCCGCGGGCGCGGGCGTGCTGCTCATCTCGGAGGACCTCGACGAGCTCCTCGAGCTGTCGGACCGCATCGTGGTGCTCAACGCCGGCCGAGTCGTCGGCGACCTGGACCCCGCGACGACGGACCGGTACGAGATCGGTGCGCTCATGATCAGCAGCGGGTCGGTGGCCGAGGGCGCCGGGAGCGCCGCCGGCGACGCGTCCCCCGAGGCGGGTGCGGCATGACCGCCGTCGGCCTCCCCGAGCCCGGGACCCGCGGCCGCCGCATCGCCGAGGCGGGCGTCCGCTGGGTCGTCGCCCTCGGCGGCGCGCTGGTGGTGTTCGGCGTCGTCATCTGGGTGAAGGGCGTGAACCCGATCGAGGCGTACCAGCAGATGCTGCAGGCGCTGCTGCGGGTGGACTCGGTCAGCGAGGTGCTGATCAAGGCCACCCCGATCATCCTGGCGGCGCTGGCGGTCGCCGTGCCCGCCCGGGCCGGTCTGACCAACGTGGGTGGCGAGGGTCAGCTCGTCCTGGGTGGCGTGGCGGCCGCCGGCGTCGTCAACCTCCTCGGCGGTGGCACGCCGATGGCCGTCATGCTCCCGACGATGCTCCTCGCGGCGGCCGCGGCCGGCGCGCTGTGGGCGGGGATCGCCGGCCTGCTCCGGGAGAGCCTCCGCATCAACGAGGCGGTGACCACGCTCCTCCTCAACTACCTGGCCATCGACCTCATGTCGTTCCTCATCTACGACGCGTGGAAGGACCCGAACGGCTCCGGCCAGCCGGCGAGCGTGGAGCTCCCGCTCAACGCCCGCCTGCCGCTCATCGGCACGAGCAAGCTGCACGTCGGGTTCGTGATCGCGGTCGTCGCGACCGGCCTCGTGTGGGCGGTGCTCCGCTACACCACCTGGGGGTTCCGGCTGCGGGTGGTCGGCGGCAACCCGGAGGCGGCGCGGCGCGCCGGCTACCGGGTCGGCGGGCTGATCATCGGGGCCATGCTCGTCGGCGGCGCGCTGGCCGGCATCGGCGGCTTCACCCAGCTCGCCGGCGCCGAGTTCAAGCTGCGCAGCGGCTTCCTCCTCCAGTACGGCTACATCGCCTTCCTGGCGAGCTGGCTCGCCCGCCACAAGCCGGTGCGGGTCGCCATCGCGTCGATCGTGCTCGCCGCCCTGACCGTCGCGGGCGACAGCCTCCAGATCGACTCGGGGCTCCCCGCGGCGTCCGTGAACATCCTCATGGCCCTCGTGCTGCTCGCCGTCTTCGGCTGGACCTCCGGCAGCGGCAAGGGCCTCTTCATCCGGCGTCCGACCACGGGGAGCGCGTCATGAACCTGCTCACGGAGATCCTCAGCGGCGGCGTCCGCGGCTCCACCTCGATCGCCTACGCGGCGCTCGGAGAGACGGTCTCGGAGCGCGCCGGCGTCGTCAACCTCGGCACGGAGGGCTGCATGCTCGCCGGTGCCTGCGCCGGCTACGCGCTCGCGGCGCAGTCGGGCAACCCCTGGATCGGTGCGCTCGGCGGGGCGGTGGCGGGCGGGCTGCTCTCCCTGGTCGTCGCGTTCTTCGTCCTCGCCCGCGGCGCGAACCAGCTGGCCACCGGCCTCGTCGCCCTGTTCCTCGCGCTCGGGCTCACGTCGCTGTTCGGCGCCGCCTACGTCAGCCAGACCATCACGCCGTTCCGCATCATCGACCTCCCGGTGCTCGGCTCCATCCCGTTCCTCGGGGAGGTGTTCTTCCAGCAGGACCCGCTGACGTACCTCGTGTACCTGCTGGTGCCGGCGATCTGGTGGCTGCTGTTCCGCAGCCGGTGGGGGCTGCTCCTCCGGGGCGTCGGCGAGCGCACCGACGTGCTCGCGACGTACGGGCACAAGGTGCTGCCGACGCAGTTCCTCGCCGTCGTGATGGGCGGCATGCTCGCCGGCGTCGGCGGGGCGCAGCTCTCCACCGCCTACGCCGACGCCTGGTTCGAGAACATGATCCAGGGCCGCGGCTTCATCGCCGTCGCCGTGGTGATCTTCGCCAACCGGCGCCCCGTGCCGGTCTGGGCGGGCTCGTTCCTCTTCGGCACCGCCCTCGCGCTGTCCCCGGCGCTCCAGTCCCGGGGCTACTCGATCAACCAGTTCGCGCTCCACGCGATCCCGTACGCCACGACCATCCTCGCCCTCGTCGTGCTGAGCAAGCGCCAGGCCGAGGACACCCCCGAGGGCCTGCGCAAGGTCTTCGAGCTCTCCCCGGTGGCCTGAGCGGCGCCCCCCGCCGCCCCACCGCACGTCCACCCACCCCAACCCCAGTCCACGCGGCACCGGGCCGCCGCCGTGGCCGATCCCGAAAGGAACCTGATGTCTGGAAGGACACCGACGTCGACCCGAGCGATGAAGGGACGCACGCGCCGCCTGGTCGCCCTGGCGGTCGGAGCAGCGATGCTCCTGCTCGTCGCGGCGTGCAGCAGCAACGACGGGGGGACGGCCGCGGCCAGCGACTCCTCGGGCGGTGCCCCCGGCAAGGACAGCAAGGCGGTGGGCTTCATCATGGTCGGCCCGAAGGACGACTTCGGGTACAACCAGGCGGTCTACGAGGGCGCGATGGCCGTGAAGAAGGCCTACCCCGACGTCGAGGTCCTGACGGCCGAGAACGTGCCCGAGACCGACGAGGCCGCCCGCGTCATGGACGGCATGATCGACAAGGGGGCGAAGATCATCTTCGCCACCAGCTACGGGCACCTGGACGCCGCCGAGAGCGTCGCCAAGGAGCACCCCGACGTCGTCGTCGTGCACCAGGGCGGCACGGTCGAGGGCACGATGCCCCCGAACTTCGGCACGTACTTCGGCACCGTCTACGAGCCCGTCTACCTCGCCGGCATCCTCGCGGGGAAGGCCACGAAGTCGAACAAGCTCGGCTACGTCTACGCCTTCCCGATCCCGCAGACGATCGCCAACATCAACGCCTTCCAGCTGGGCGCGGCGTCGGTGAACCCGCAGGCGAAGACGTACGTCGTCAACACGTCGAGCTGGTGCGACCCGGGGGCGCAGGCCCAGGCGGCGGAGAGCCTGCTCAACCAGGGCGTCGACGTGCTCACGCAGCACCAGGACTGCACGGCGACGATCACCAAGGCCGCCGAGTCGAAGGGCGCCTACGTCGTCGGCTACCACGCCGACGCCTCGTCGCTCGCCCCGAAGGGCTGGCTCGGCGGCTCGGAGTGGGACTGGGACGCCCTCTACAAGGACATCGTCAAGGTGTCGCTCGCCGGCGACTTCACCGGCAGCAAGTACAACGCGAACTACCGGGTCGGCTTCAAGGACGGGGCGAACCCGTTCATCGTGTCCAAGTTCGGCCCGTCGGTGACCGACGAGACGAAGCAGCAGGTGGCCACGGCCAAGGAGAAGATCTCGACGGACGGCTCGCCGTTCGCCGGGCCGATCACGGCGAACGACGGCACGACCGTCCTCTTCGCCGCCGGCGAGATCCCCACCTACGCGGACACCGAGGGCAAGAACACGATGTTCGTCGAGGGCGTCGTGGGCGAGATCCCGAAGACCTGATCCGTCGTCCCCGCCCCCGGCCCCCCCCGCGGGCCCGGGGCCGGCCCC
>JAEVZA010000283.1 GCA_023392475.1 Actinomycetes bacterium
ACGCCGCGACGGTCGAGCTCGCCGACGGCGCCGACGGTGCCGACGACCGCTACAGCGTGGCGCTGGAGCGCTGGCTGGCGCTCGGCGGTGCCGACCTCGACGCGCGCGCCGGCGACGTGGCCGCGGACGTCGGCCTCGGCGTGGACCTCGACCACGAGATGACGACGCTGTCGGGCGGCCAGGCGGCCCGCGCCGGGCTCGCGTCGCTGCTCCTCAGCCGGTTCGACGTGCTGCTGCTCGACGAGCCCACCAACGACCTCGACCTCGCCGGGCTCGACCGCCTGGAGGCGTTCGTCACGGGGACCGCGGCCGCCGTCGTCGTCGTCAGCCACGCCCGCGAGTTCCTCGCCCGAACCGTCACCCAGGTGCTCGAGCTCGACCTGCACCAGCAGCAGGTCCACCTCTACGGCGGCGGCTACGCCAGCTACCTCGAGGAGCGTGCCCGCAGCCGCGAGCAGGCGCGGGAGCGCTACGAGGACTACCGCGACCAGGTCGACACGCTGACCGAACGGGCGCGGACGCAACGGGCGTGGGCCGACAAGGGCGCACGGACCGCACGCCGCGACCGGTCCGAGCGCGACAAGTTCATCCGCCACCACAACATCGCCACGAGCGAGCAGCTGGCGGCGAAGGCGCGCCGCACCGACCGGATGATCGAGCGCCTCGACGAGGTCGACGAGCCGCGCAAGGAGTGGGAGCTCCGCTTCTCGATCGCCGGGGCGCCGCCCTCCGGGCAGGTCGTGGCCACGCTCTCCGGGGCCGTCGTGCACCGGGGACCGTTCACGCTCGGTCCGGTCACGATCCAGGTCGACCGCGGCGACCGCGTGGCGATCACCGGTCCGAACGGCTCGGGGAAGACGACGCTGCTCGGCGTGCTGCTGGGCACGATCCCGCCCGACGACGGGACGGCGTCGCTCGGCGCGTCGGTCCGGATCGGCGAGGTCGACCAGGCGCGCGCCGCGTTCGTCGACGACCGGCGCCTGCTCGACGCGTTCGGCGACGAGGTGCCCGACCTCACGACGTCCGACGTGCGGACGCTGCTCGCCAAGTTCGGGCTCGGCGGCGAGCACGTGGTGCGCCCGGCCTCGACGCTCTCGCCCGGCGAGCGCACCCGCGCCGCGCTCGCACTCCTGCAGACCCGTGGCGTGAACCTGCTCGTCCTCGACGAGCCCACCAACCACCTCGACCTGCCGGCCATCGAGCAGCTCGAGCAGGCGCTCGACGCGTTCGACGGGACGCTGCTGCTCGTCAGCCACGACCGTCGCCTGCTGGAGGCGGTGCGCGTGACGCGCCGCCTCGAGGTGGACGACGGCGTCGTCACCGAGGCGTCGGCCGCGGCACCCCGACCCGTTCTGTGATGTGGAACGGTGGCCCTGGCCCCCGTTCCACATCACAGAACGGGCGGGGGAGGGCAGGGCGAGCGGGCGAGCGGGCGGCGAGGGGTCAGGCCGGCGGGGTGAGCGAGCGGGCCACGTACCGGGCGACCGCCTCGACCATCGGGATGCCCTGGGCGAGGGAGCCCCAGCCGTCGGTCATGATCGCGATCGAGTAGCCGCCGCCCGCGGGGTCGGCGACGTAGCCGACCGAGTTCGCCCGCCAGCCGCAGCACGCCGAGTCGGCGAAACCGTTCTTGTGGCCGACCTCCCAACCGGCCGGCACGCCCGCCCGGATGCCCCACTGCTGGTCGGGCCGGATGTTCTTCAACTCGTACCAGGCGAGGCCGCGCCGGCCCGCGTCGAGCGGACCGAACTGGAGCAGCCGCTCGACGAAGCCCGCCTGCTCCTCGGCCGTCGTCGTCGTGAGCCCCCAGTACGGCTCGGTCTCGACCGTCGCGCCGAGCCCGAGCCGATCGCCCCAGTACGACATGCCCCGCACCCCGCCGAGGTCCTGCCAGAGCGCGGTGGCCGCTGCGTCGTCGGATGCGTAGATCATCGGGCCGACCTTCTGCGCCTCCCACGTGGTGAGGCCGCGGCCCTGGTCCTGCGCCCGGAGGAGCGTGGCCGCCATGATCTCGATCTTCACGACCGACGCCGTCGTCATGCGCTGCCCGCGGCGCAGGTGGTACCAGCAGCCGGAGCGGTCGTCGTACACGGCCGCGGTCACGTGGTGCGCGGCGCCGCCGAACAGGTCGATGCCGGCCACCACCTCGGCGGTGAACGGGTCGGGGCGGCAGGCACCGGTCGGTCCACCGGGGTGCGGCGGCGGTGGGTCGCACGCGACGGCGCCGAGGAGGGCCACTGCGAGGACGGCGAGCAGGGCCGCGCCCCGCGCGCCGCGCCGGATCGGGAGCACGGTCAGCCCCGGATCTGCCCGTCGCCGCGGACCACGTACTTGGCGGTCGTGAGCTGCTGGAGGCCCATCGGGCCACGGGCGTGCAGCTTCTGCGTCGAGATGCCGATCTCGGCACCGAAGCCGAACTCCTCGCCGTCGACGAAGCGCGTGGAGGCGTTGAGCAGGACCGCCGCGGCGTCGACCTCGGCGAGGAACCGGTCGGCGGCGGCGACGTCGGTCGTGACGATCGCCTCCGAGTGCCCGGTGGACGTCTCGTTGACGTGCTCGATCGCCTCGTCGAGCGAGTCGACGACCCGCACCGACATCTTCATGTCCAGGTACTCGGTCGACCAGTCGTCCTCGACGGCCTCGCCGATGCGCGGCACCAGCGTGCGCGACCGCTGGTCGCCGACGAGCTCGACGTCGGCGAGGGCTCGGTCGACCCGGGGCAGGAAGTCGGCGGCCACCGACGAGTGCACGACCAGCGACTCCGCCGCGTTGCACACCGACGGGCGCTGCGTCTTCGCGTTCACGAGGATCCGCTCGGCGACGTCCAGGTCCGCAGCGGCATCGACGTACACGTGGCAGTTGCCGTCGCCGTCGATCACGAACGGCACGGTGGCGTGCTCGAGGATGGAGGCGATCAGCGAGGCGCCGCCGCGCGGGATCAGGCAGTCGACGAGCCCGCGCTGCTGCATGAACTCAACGGCCGCGGAGCGCGAGGTGTCCTCGACCACGATCACCGCGTCCTCGGGCAGGCCGGCCTTGGACACCGCCTCGCGGAGCACCGCGGCGATCGCCAGGTTCGAGTGCACCGCCGTGGACGATCCCCGGAGGAAGGCGGCGTTGCCGGACTTCAGGCACAGGCCTGCGGCGTCGGAGGTGACGTTCGGGCGGCTCTCGTAGATGATCGCCACCACGCCGAGCGGCACGCGGACCCGCGAGATGCGGAGCCCGTTCGGCCGGGTCCAGCCGTCGAGCACCTCGCCGACCGGGTCGGGCAGCGTGGCGACCTGGCGGAGGCCGCCGGCCATGGCGGCCACGCGCGACTCGTCGAGGCGGAGGCGGTCGACCAGTCCCGGCGCGATCCCCGCCTGCTCCGCGCCGGCGACGTCCTGAGCGTTGGCCGTGAGCACGTCGGACGTGCGCGCCTCGAGCAGGTCCGCTGCCGCGTGCAGCGCGTCGTCCTTGCGGGCCGTCGACGCCGTGGCGAGCCGCCGCGACGCGGCCCGCGAACGGCGGGCGAGCTCCGGGATCGGTGTGACGGCCATCCCGCGAGGCTACCGATAGCCTCCACCGGCGTGGGAACCGGACCGCTGGACGTCGTGGTGACCTCCTTCGTGGACGACGTCACCGATGCGCTCGACGAGGCGACCCGGCTCCTCCCCGAGCTCGACCGGTCCCGGTTCCGCTCCGACGTGACCAACGAGGCGTTCAACCTCGCCACGGCGATGATCGACGCCGACGAGCGGCACACCGACGAGGAGCTCAACGGGCTCATCGACGCGTTCGGTCCGAGGATGAGCGACTCGCAGCTCCTCGCGGCCACGCCCGAGACGCTGCGCGGCAGCACGGTGGTGGCCGGCCGCCGGCGGTGGCTCGAGTCCGACTCCGCGCTGTTCGGCATCCTCACCGACGCCGACCGCCGCGACGGCACCCAGCTCGCCGACCGGTACTACGAGCGGGCGCTCGACATCGCGCACGTCGTGGCGAGCCTGGACGTCGTGCCGGCCCAGGCCGAGCTCGAGGCGATCGCGCGGCTGCGGACCCGACTGCTCGAGGGCCTGCGCTCCCGCGACCCGGGCGCGGGGCCGGCGCACGTGACCCCGCCGGAGTCGGCGACGGGGACCCCGCCCGCCAACGCCCCGACCGCCGCCACGCCGGTCGACGCCCCGCCCCGCCCGCTCGAGGAGCTCCTGGCCGAGCTCGACGAGCTCGTGGGCCTGGACGAGGTGAAGGCGCGGGTGCACATGGTCGCCGACTTCCTCCGGGTGCAGCAGCTCCGCGGCGAGCGCGGGCTGCCCACCGTCGAGACGTCGCACCACCTCGTGTTCACCGGCAACCCCGGCACCGGCAAGACGACGGTGGCCCGCCTGCTCGCACAGATCTACCGCACGCTCGGCGTCGTCCGCCGGGGGCACCTCGTCGAGACGGACCGCTCCGGGCTCGTCGCCGGCTTCGTCGGTCAGACCGCCCCGCTCGTGACCAAGCGGTTCGACGAGGCCGACGAGGGGATGCTCTTCATCGACGAGGCGTACACGCTCGCACGCGGCGGGGAGAACGACTTCGGTCGCGAGGCGATCGACCAGATCGTCAAGCTGATGGAGGACCGCCGCGACCGCATCGTCCTCGTCGTGGCCGGCTACCCCGCCGAGATGCAGCACCTGCTCGACACGAACCCGGGCCTCCGCTCGCGCTTCCCCACCGTCATCAACTTCCCCGACTACACGACCGACCAGCTCGTGCGCATCGTCGAGAGCATCGGCGACGACCAGCGCTACGAGCTCACCGCCGACGCGCGCTCGAAGCTCCACGACGTGCTCGACGCGGCGCCGCGCGGGCAGGGCTTCGGCAACGCCCGCCTCGCCCGCAACCTGTTCGAGACGGCGATCAACCGCCACGCCGGCCGCGTCATGCGCCAGGAGGGCGCGCCGAGCGACGAGGACCTCACGACGCTGGAGCCCACCGACCTGCCCGACTCGGCGGGCGAGGCGGCGTGAAGCGGGCGCTCGCGGCGCTCGCCGCGGTGGCGCTGGTCGTCGGTGCCGTGCTCCTCCGCCAGCGCCTCGACGACGACGGCGGTGACGGCGGCAACGGTGACGACGTCGTGCAGCTCGTCTGCGGCACCGACCTCGCCGCGGCCTGCCAGCGCCTCGCCGCGGACGACGACGGGATCCGGCTGAGGATCGAGGAGGAGGCC
>JAEVZA010000292.1 GCA_023392475.1 Actinomycetes bacterium
CCGGCGCGGCCGACGTCGACGACCGCGGCGAGCAGCGCGCCCACGCGTGCCGCGTCGTGGGGAGCGGCGAGCGCGGCGTCGACGGCGCCCCGGAGCTGAGCCCCCACGTCGACGGCGTCGGGCGCCAGGCCCAGCGCCTCGGCCTTCCGGCCGACCTTCTGCGCGCGTGTGAGGGCCGGCAGCGCCGCCGGGATGCCGTCGAAGGCCGATGCCCGCCCGTGCTCGTCGCGCTTCGCGGCCTCCCACGCCGCCACGGCCCCGGCCACCCCCGCGTCGCCCGGCCGACCGCCCGACACCTCCAGGAGGTGGTCGTTGCGGCGCACGAGCTTGTCGTGGATCCCCCGCGCCACGTCGGCGAGCGTGAACCACCCCGCCTCGGCGCCGATCGCGGAGTGGAACACGACCTGGTACAGCAGGTCGCCGAGCTCGCTGCACAGCTCGTCGGCGCCCTCCCCGGTGTCGGGGTCGTAGGCGTCGATCGCCTCCAGCACCTCGTACGACTCCTCGAGCAGGAACCGCTTCAGCGAGTCGTGGGTCTGCTCGGCCTTCCACGGATCGGACACCCGCAGCCCGCGCATGAGCTCGTCGAACCGCGCGACCTCGGCGGCTACCGGGTCCCCGAGCCGGGGGATCCAGAGCGACGTGAGGTGGTCGGGCTCGACGGCGCGGTCGAGGTCCTCCCACGGCAGCTCGACGATGCGCTCGTCGGGCAGGCCGAGGCGCTGCAGCAGCACGACCGGCTCGTCGGGCGGGTCCTCCACGGCGAGCTTCACATCGGAGAGCACGAACCTCGAGTCGCACTGGCCCACGAGCAGCGGCCCACGCTCCCCCGCGGCCTCGACCCCGAAGCGGTGCCCGTCGACGAGGCGCACGCCGAGCTCGACCGGGTCCACGCCGAGCCGCGTCCACGTGAGGTCGAGGAAGGACAGCGCGGGGTGGCAGGTGGTGCGCACGCGCCCGTCGGCGAGCAGCAGCTCGACCGTGCGCTCCGCCACCTGCGGCGAGCCGGGCACGGCGTACAGCACCTCGCCGTGCTCGTCGGCCGCGGCGACGAGGTCGTCGACGATCCCGCCGTACACCTCGTCCATCGTGCCGGCCGACTCGTACCGGGCGTCGAAGCTGGGCGACCCGTCGGGCAGCACGGTCGCCGCCGGGTGGCGCGTGGTGCGGAGGTAGCGGTGCCCGATGCGGGCGATCAGGTCGAGCGTGCCGCTCGTGACGAGGTCCGCGCCGCCGGGCCCCAGCCCGACCACGTGCACGACGGGGCGGTCCACGGCGCGGCCGATCAGGGGCTGGTCTGCTGGGCGCCGGTGGCGACCGGCGTGAAGAGCGGCACGGACGGCGGCAGCACGTCCAGGCCCGACGAGCCCGACACGACGCCGCTGCCGTAGCGCGGGTTCACCCACACGCCCTGCTGGAGCACGAGCGCCGTCCAGATCTGCGCGGCGGCCTGCTGCTGCGCCGCCTGGGTCAGCGCCGACATCACGGCGTCGAGCTGGTCGCCGGCCTGGCCGAACGCGGTGTGGCGGCGGGACTGGACCTCGAAGGCGTAGGCGGTGCCGACACCGCCGAGCGAGACGGGACCACGGGCACGGTGCAGCGGGGCCCGCTCGATCTCGACGCGCAGGTCGCTCGGGATCGAGCCGGCCGGCACGCAGCCCGTCTTGGGATCGATGACCTGCTGCGCGCCCTTCACGGCCTTGACGAGGCCGCCGATCGACGTGCCGCGGTCGATCGCCCGGCGCACGGCCCGGGCGTTCGCGGAGGTGTCCTTGACGGCGACGATCGTGACGCAGACCTGGTCCCACTGGCCCGGGATTCCGTCGTAGACGAAGCGGCGGTCCGCGGCCGAGGTCGCGTCCAGCTTGCCGAGCCGCTGCTCCAGCACCTGCCGGGCGGCGAGGTACTCGGCGAGCCGCTCCAGGTGGGCCTTGCGCATCTGGGCGAACTGGCCCTGGAGCTGCTCGAGGGCCTGGCTCGTGTCCGCGTCGGACACCTTCAGCCCGAGGCGGTCCACCTCGTGCAGGAGCGCCGTCCGCTGGATCTCGAAGGCGAGCACCTGCCGGGCGGCGGGACCGCCGATGACGCCCGACGGCGTCGGCACGCCGGCGATCTGGAGGGCACCCGTGTACTGCGTGTCCGCGGCGAGCTCGTCGATCGTGCTGGTCGTGATCGAGGTGCCGCCCACGACGGCCGCGGAGTCGTCGGCGGCCACCCCGCACCCCGACGCGACGAGGACGAGGGCGGCGCAGAGCACGACGGCCGTGGCCGCGGCGATCCGACCGGAGGGGAGCGTTCGACGCATGGCCGCGGATGCTATCCCCGGGTCCGCCGGGAACCCGAAGTGGGGACCGGACGACGAGTCGCCGGCGCGGACGGTCATCCCGCGGCGGCCGGCTCGGGCTCGGGCAGGAGCTGGCGCAGGGCCTCGACGAGGTCGGCGGCGACCTGCGGCCCCGCCTTCACCGGGAGCTGCAGCTGACCGACCTCCTCCTTGTAGACCGCGCCCTTGTACAGGCGGGCCAGGCGCATCTGCTTGGACTGCGGCAGCACGATCGGCGAGATGCGGGCCACCGAACCGGGTCCGGACAGCGCCGAGCCCTTGGTCACGGTGACCTCCTCGACGCCGGTGCGCACGCACTCGGCGCGCAGCCGGGCCACCTCGAGCAGGTTGGCCGCCGGCTCCGGCACCGGCCCGAACCGGTCGGCCCACTCCTCCGCGACGTCCTCGACGTCGGACACCGACGTGACCGCGGCGAGTCGGCGGTAGGCGTCGAGGCGGAGGTCGTCGCGCTCGACGTAGTCGGGCGGGAGGTGCGCGGCCAGGGGGAGCTCGAGCTTGACCTCGGTCGGCTCCTCGCAGGCCTCGCCGTTCAGCTCGGCGATCGCCTCGTTGACCATCTGGCAGTAGAGGTCGTAGCCGACCGCGGCGACGTGACCGGTCTGCCCGGTGCCCAGCAGGTTGCCGGCGCCGCGGATCTCGAGGTCCCGCATGGCGATGCGGAAACCCGAGCCGAGCTCCGTCGTCTCGCCGATCGTCTTCAGCCGCTCGTAGGCCTCCTCCGACAGCTGCCGGTCGGGCGGGAAGAAGAGGTAGGCGTAGGCACGTTGCCCGGCGCGGCCGACGCGGCCGCGCAACTGGTGGAGCTGCCCGAGGCCCAGCAGGTCCGAGCGCTCGACGACGAGCGTGTTCACCGTCGGCATGTCGATGCCCGACTCGATGATCGTCGTGCACACCAGCACGTCGAACTCGTTCTCCCAGAAGTCGAGCACCACGCGCTCGAGCGTCCCCTCGTCCATCTGGCCGTGGGCGACGGCGACGCGGGCCTCGGGGACGAGCTCCTTGATGCGGGCCGCCCGCTCCTCGATGTCACGCACGCGGTTGTGCACGTAGAAGACCTGGCCCTCGCGCAGCAACTCGCGGCGGATCGACTCGGCCACGGCCCGCTCGTCGTACTCGCCGACGTACGTGAGGATCGGCTGGCGCGCCGCGGGCGGCGTGTTCAGCAGCGAGAGGTCGCGGATCCCGGTGAGGCTCATCTCGAGCGTCCGCGGGATCGGCGTGGCGGTGAGCGTCAGGACGTCGACGTCGGCCTTGAACTGCTTGATCGCCTCCTTGTGGCTCACGCCGAAGCGCTGCTCCTCGTCGACCACGAGCAGCCCGAGCTTCTTGAACGTCACGTCGCCCGACAGCAGCCGGTGCGTGCCGATCACGACGTCGACCGCCCCGGTGGCCAACCCCTCGACCACCTCGCGCGCCTGGGCGTTCGTGAGGAAGCGCGACAGCACCTCCACCCGCACCGGGTAGCCGGCGAACCGGTCGGCGAAGGTCTGGAAGTGCTGCTGCGCGAGCAGGGTCGTGGGCACGAGCACCGCGGCCTGGAAGCCGTCCTGGACGGCCTTGAACACGGCGCGCACCGCCACCTCGGTCTTGCCGAAGCCGACGTCGCCGCACACCAGGCGGTCCATGGGGATGCCGGTCTCCATGTCCGCCTTCACGTCCTGGATGGCGGTGAGCTGGTCGGTCGTCTCCTGGAAGGGGAAGGCCGCCTCCATCTCGCGCTGCCACGGCGTGTCGATCGCGAACGCGTGGCCCGGCGCCGCGCGGCGCGTCTGGTAGAGCACCACGAGCTCCTGCGCGATCTCCGCGACCGCGGAGCGGACCTTCGCCTTCGTGCGGGCGAAGTCGGCGCCGCCCATCCGGTTGAGCGACGGCGACTCGCCGCCGGAGTACAGCCGGATGGTGTCGATCTGGTCCGACGGGACGTAGAGCTTGTCGTCGCCCCGGTACTCGAGGAGCAGGTAGTCGCGGGCGGCCCCGCCCATCGACCGCTCGACCATCCCGGCGAAGCGGGCCACGCCGTGGTGCTGGTGCACCACGTAGTCGCCGACCTTCAGGTCCTCGAAGAAGCGCTGGGCGTCCCGCCGCGGGGCGCGGGCCGGTCGGTGCGTTCGGCGGCGTCCGGTGAGGTCGGCCTCCGCCAGCAGCGCGACCTGCACGCCGGGCAGCACGCAGCCGCGGTCGAGCGGCGCGACGACGATCGCGCCACCCGGTGCGAGCAGCCGGGCCGGGTCGGGCACCTCGCCGGGGGAGGTGGCGAGGATCGGGAACGACAGGCCGTGCTCGTCCAGCAGCTTGTCCAGCCGACCGGCCGAGCCCGCGCCGTCGGCGCAGACGACGACCCGGTAGCCGTCGCCGACCAGCTGGCGGAGCTGCGAGAGCAGCGCGTCGGCCTCGCCCACCGCCGGCGGCCAGCCGGAGGCGGCGACGGCCGGCGTGTCGGGCGAGTCGGGCACCGACGCCACGGACCACGTGGCCGCGCCGGTGTGGGTGAGGAGCCGGTCGAAGGGGACGTGCAGGCGCGGCAGGTCGTGGTCGTCGTCGAGGCCCCACGTGCGGGCGAGGGTGGCGCCGAGGTCGACCTCCTCGGCCAGCACGTCGGCGGCGCGGTCCCGCAGCCGGCGCGGCTCGAACAGCAGCACCTGGCCGTCGTCGGGCAGCAGGTCGGCGAGCACGTGGCCGCCGCCGTCCTCGCCGGCGTCGTCCACCCGTCCGACGAGCCAGGGCAGCCACGCCTCCATCCCCTCGAACACCTCGCCGTCGGCGAGGCGCTGCCACTGCTCGCGACCCCACGGGTCGGTGCGGAGCAGGCGCTCGGCGCGCTCGCGCACCGCGTCGGTCGGCAGCAGCTCGCGGGCCGGGAAGAGCTCGACCCGATCGACCTCGTCGGTGGTGCGCTGGTCCGCCACCGAGAACTCGGCCAGCCGGTCCACCTCGTCGCCCCAGAGGTCGATGCGCACCGGGTGGTCCGCCGTCGAGGGGAACACGTCCACGATCGAGCCGCGCACGGCGACCTCGCCGCGGTGCTCGACCTGGTACTCACGCCGGTAGCCGCTGAGCACGAGCCGCTCGACGAGCTCGTGGAGGTCCACCCGGTCTCCGGCGCCGACGGTGACCGGCTCGACGTCCTCGACGTGCGGGCCGAGGCGCTGCACGAGCGCCCGGGCCGGGGCGACCACGACCGTCAGCGTGGGATCGGCCGTGCGGAGGCGCCACAGCACCCGGAGCCGCCGGCCCATCGTCTCGATCGACGGGCTGACCCGCTCGAACGGCAGCGTCTCCCACGCCGGGAACAGCTCCACGGAGCCCGTCGGCAGGAACACCTCGAGGTCGGTGGCGAGGTGCTCGGCGTCGGACGCGGTCGGCACCGCGCAGAGGACGGGGCGGCGCCTCGACAGCTCGGTGAGCGCCGCGATCGACGGGGCGCGGGCCACGTCGGGCACGACCACGACGGCGTCTCGGCGGCCCAGGGCCCCGACGAGGCCGGGCTCGTCCCTGAGCGCGCCGAGGAGCGCGCCGAGCGGCGGCGAGGGGGATCCGGCGGGCGACGACATGGCCCTGCGAACCTACTCCCCCACCCACCGGCCCGATCCCGCGCCCGGTCGGGTCGTGCTGCCGTCGCTCGCCCGAGATCCTGTGCGTGCGGAACGCTCAGCGT
>JAEVZA010000308.1 GCA_023392475.1 Actinomycetes bacterium
GGCCCCCGCGACCGGGCGGTCCGACTCCGCGACGACCGTGCCGCCCGGCGCGACCGCGGCGAGCAGCGGCCACAGCTCCGACCAGTCGTCGAACGCGTAGGGCGGGTCCGCGAGCACGAGGTCGACGCGTGCGCCGGCACGGTCGTCGCCGTCGTCGTCCGACGCCGCGCGGGCCGATCGACGGAGGTGGTCGAGCGCGTCGGAGCGCACGACCACCGCGCGGTCCTCGAACCCGGCGGTCGCCAGGTTCCGCCGCATCGACGCGAGCGCCGGCGCGGCGACGTCGACCAGCACCGCTCGTGAGGCGCCGCGGCTGAGCGCCTCGATGGCGAGCGCGCCGGAGCCGGCGAACAGGTCGAGCACGGTCGCGCCGACGACGAGGCCCTGGGAGTCGAGCGCGTTGAAGACGGCCTCGCGGACGCGGTCCGAGGTGGGGCGGACGCGGTCCCCCGGCGGCGCCTCCAGCCGACGGCCCCGCGCCGACCCGGCGACGACGCGCAACGCCACCTCAGCGCTCCCGGTGGTCGTCGATCGGCACGGCCGCAGACACTACGGCCCGGTCGCCGGTCCCCCGCCCGTCGCCGGAGCGCGCGGCCGGTCCCGCCCGACCGGACCGCCCTCCCACCCGTTCCCATGACGATCCCCGCTGCCGGGCAGCACGAACGATCGTCAGAACGCGGGTGGCGTGGCGGTCGCGGGGTCAGGACTTGAGGAGGAACTCCTCGTCGTCGGGGTGGAGCAGCACGTCGAGCTCCTGCACGAGGGCGGGGTGCGCGTCGAGGCCGCTGCCGTCGCCGACCAGGTCGAGCGCCTCCGACCGTGCGATCTCGACCCACTCCCGGTCGTGGCGGAGCGACGCCAGCTTGAGGTCGCTCATCCCCTTCTGCCGCTCCCCCAGCACGGTGCCCTCGCCGCGCAGGTCGAGGTCGACCTCCGCGAGCTCGAACCCGTTCGTCGTGCGCACCAGCGCCTCGAGGCGGGCCTCGCCGTCGGGCGTCATCACGCCGTGCGCCACGAGCACGCACCAGCTCGCGTCGGTGCCGCGGCCGACGCGCCCGCGCAGCTGGTGCAGCTGCGCGATGCCGAACCGGTCGGCGTCGAGCACGACCATGACCGTGGCCTCCGGCACGTCGACGCCGACCTCGATGACGGTCGTGGCGACGAGGACGTCCAGCTCGCCGAGCCGGAAGGCCTCCATCACCGACTGCTTCTCGTCGGCCTTCATCCGGCCGTGGAGGAGGCCGAGCCGGAGCTCCGCGAGCTCGCCCGTCGCGAGCCGCTCGTAGGTCTCCTCCGCGGACGACGCCTCGAGCTTCGGCGAGTCCTCGATGAGCGAGCACACGACGTACGCGCGGCGCCCCGCGGCCACCTGCTCGCGGACGAGCTCCCACGCCGCCGCCTCGTCCTCCTCGTGGTGCGCCCACGACGTCGAGATCGGCGTGCGGCCCGGCGGCAGCTCGTCCAGCACGGTCGTGTCCAGGTCGCCGTAGACGGTCATCGCCGCGGTGCGCGGGATCGGGGTGGCCGTCATGACCAGCACGTCGGGCACCGTGCCGTCGTCGTTCGCGTCGCGCAGCGCGGCGCGCTGCTCGACGCCGAAGCGGTGCTGCTCGTCGATGACGACCGCGCCGAGCGAGCGGAACTCGACCGCCTCCTGGATCAGCGCGTGCGTGCCGATGACGAGGTCCACCGTCCCGTCGGCCAGCCCGGTGAGGATCCGTCGGCGCTCGGCCGCGGGCGTGCGGTTGGTCAGCAGCGCGATGCCGAGCGGGCGCTCGCCGAGCAGCGTGTCCCCCGCGTCGGTGAGCACCACGTCCTGCAGCTGGGCGCGCACACCGACCGCGTGCTGCTCCGCGAGCACCTCCGTGGGGGCCATGAGCGCGCCCTGGTGCCCGCCCTGGACGGCGGTCAGCAGCGCGGCCATCGCGACGACGGTCTTGCCGGAGCCGACGTCGCCCTGCAGCAGGCGGTGCATCGGCACCGGCCCCCCGAGATCCGCCTGGATCTCGGCGATCGCCCGCGACTGCGCGCCGGTGAGCTCGTACGGGAGCCCGGCCAGGTACCCGGCCACCAGCCCCGGCGCGACCGCGCCGGGGTCGCCGTCGGCGACGGCGTGGCGGATGCCCAGGGACTCCGCCTCGATCGCCCGCTTCCGGCGGACCAGCGCGAGCTGGAGCCGGAAGAGCTCGTCGAACACCAGGCGGTGCCGCGACCGGACGACGTCGGCCATCGAGCCCGGCGCGTGGATGCCCGTGAGCGCCTGCTCCCGGCCCACCAGCTCGTGGCGGGACAGGACGTCGGGCGGCACCGGATCCGCGATGCCGCGGTCGCGGCTGCGGCGGAGCACCTGCGCCGCCCAGTCGCCGAGCTCCCACGTGCTCAGCCGCGACTTCTCCGACTGCGGGTAGATCGGCACGATCCGACCGGTGCGGCCGCCGCGGCTGTCGCCGATCACGTCGACGACCGGGTTCGTCATCTGCCGCTGGCCGCGGAAGACCTCGATCCGGCCGAACATCGCCACCTCGAGCCCGGCGTCGCCGGCACCGACCTTGTTGAGCTGGTGCTGGCGCCACGGCTGGTTGAAGAACGTGCACCGGAGCGAGCCGCTGTCGTCGCGCACCTCGGCCACGACGATCGTGCGGCCCCCGCGCACGCGCCGGCTCGACACCGATGCCACCCGGCCGAGCACGAGCGCCTCCTCCCCCGCCGACAGGTCCGCGATCCGCGCCTCGCGCGTGCGGTCGAGGTAGCGGCGCGGGTAGTGGGTCAGCAGGTCGTACAGGGACTCGATGCCGAGGGCGCGCAGCCCGTCGAGCTTCTTCGGGCCGACCCCGGTCAGGCGGTCGACGCCCATCTCGCGCAGGTCGACGAGGGTGATCGGGCCGTCGGCCACCGGGCTGCCCGGACCGCTCAGCGCGCCGGGGCGGTCGACGGCCGGGGGTCCGGCTCGACCAGCGCGATGTGGAGCTCGGTCGGCACGCCGGTGCCGACGATCGCCTCGACGACCCGTCCGGGCTGGGAGGTCACCAGGTCGACCGACCAGCGCTCGCCGGTGCCGCGGAAGCGCAGCTCGTGGGCGAGCTCGTGCAGCACCGACTCGAGGTCGGCCGCGGCGACGAGGTCCTCCCGAGGCGGCGTGACCGCGCAGCGCACGACGTAGCGGCGCCCCGGCGCGGCGGCGACGACCGGTTCGCCGTCGGGCGGGGGCGACGGGAGCGGCTCGCCCATCACGACGCCGGCGAGCGAGTCGAGGACGAGGAGGAACCCCGCTGCGGTGGCATCCACCGTGCCGCGCTCGGCGAGGCGGGGATCGGCGAGCGGACCCTGCTCGAGCTCGACCAGCCCGGCGTCCGCGGCCGCGACCAGCACCTCGCCGAGGTCGGCCCCGCTGTCGGACTCGCTCAGCGC
>JAEVZA010000323.1 GCA_023392475.1 Actinomycetes bacterium
CCGCCCAGCAGCCCGGCGGACAGCCCCGCCGCGACCGCGGCGCGACGCATCCGTCGCCCGGTGCGCCCGCCGCCGTCGGCATTGCCCTGCGGTGCCGTCCCGTCGTCCTCGCTCTGGTCCATGTCGACTCGCTCCTGTGGTCGTGGGTGCGCCACCGGATCCTCCCGGCGACCACGCCAGCATCGGCACCGGGGGTTGGAGCGCCCCTGCCCGGAGGTGAGAGGCGGGTGAGCGAGCGTCCGCCGAGCACCGGCTGGGTGCCGGCAGGGGGCGGTGTCCCGCCCCCTGCCGCTCAGGTGACGGGGAGCTGGAAGCCGACGACGGCGCCGCCGCCGGGGCGGTTGCCCGCGTACACCGTGCCCCCGTGGTGCTCGACGACGTCGTGCACGATCGACAGGCCGAGCCCCGAGCCGGGTCGGCTGCGGGCGGAGGTGGCGCGGAAGAACCGGTCGAACACGTGGGGCAGGTCGCCGTCGGCGAAGCCGGGCCCGCGGTCCGCCACCTCGACGCGACCCGTCGCGCACGTGAGCTCGACCGGCCCGCCGCTCTCGTCGAACTTGAGCGCGTTCTCCACGAGGTTGCCGATCGCCCGCTCGAGCGCCATCGGCCGACCGAGCACGACGGTGTCGTCCGCGTGCACGACCACCTCGCGGCCCGACCGCTGCTGCGCCCGTTGCGCGACCTGCTCGACCAGGGGGCGGAGCGGCACCTGCACCTCGGGCTCGTCGCCCCGGCGATCGGTGGCCAGCTCGACGACCTCGTCGACCAGCCGGCTGAGCTCCTCGGACTCGCTCTGCAGGTCGTCGAGCACCCGCACGCGCTGCGCCTCGTCCAGCTCGTCGGCACGGCGGAGCGCGTAGACGTTGGTGCGCAGGCTCGTCAGCGGCGTGCGCAGCTCGTGGCCCGCGTCCTGCACGAGCCGCTGCTGGTCCTGCTTCGACCGCGCCAGCGCGGCGAGCATGTCGTTGAACGCCGTGCCCAGCCGCCCGGTCTCGTCGGTGCCGCTCACCGGCACCTCCACGTCGAGCGATCCGGTCGCGGTCACCTGCTCGGCGGCGCCCGTGAGCCGCACGAGCCGGCGCGTCACCTGCCGTGCGATCAGCGCGCCGAGCACCGCGGCGACGGCGATCACCACCAGCGAGGCGGCCAGGATCCGGGTCCGCAGCGCCGCGAGCACGCGGCCGGTCTCCGCGAGCGAGCGGGCGCTCTGGACCGCGCCGCGGCCGCCGCCGGCCCCCACGGTGAGGATGCGGTACGACTCCTCGTCGATCGTGTCGTCGCGGTAGGCGGTGCGGGCGTTCTGCGCGGCGGCGATCTCGCGGTCGTCGTCGCTGACCGGGATCGACTCCCCCCGGTACGCCACGACGGTCCCGTCCGAGGAGAGCAGCTGCACGAGCGTGTCGCCCTCGCTGCGGAAGCGGTCGCGGTCGCTGTCCCCGCCGGGTGGCCGCGACGGCCCGCCGGGCCGCGCGTAGCTCGTCACGGTGTCGGCCAGCGAGGCGTCGACCTCGCCGAGGAGCTGCTGCTGCGTGGTCCGGTAGCTGAACACGCCGATCGCGACCGTCGCCGCGGTGGTCAGCGCGACGAGCGCCAGCACGAGCTTCAGCCGGAGGCTCACGGGATCAGTCCTCGCGCAACGTGTAGCCGACGCCGCGGACCGTGTGGATCAGCTTCACGTCGTGGCCCTCGTCGACCTTGCGCCGGATGTAGGAGATGTAGACGGCGAGGTTCTTCGAGTCCGGCCCGAAGTCGTAGCCCCAGATCTCCTCGTAGATGCGGCTGCGATCGAGGACGATCCCCGCGTTGAACATCAGCAGCTCGAGCAGGTCGAACTCCGTCTTCGACAGCTCGAGCTCCTGCTCGTCGCGCCACGCGCGGCGGGCCGCCGGATCGAGCCGCAGGTCGGCGACCTGGAGGATCTGCGACGCCGCCTCGGCGCCCGATCCCGGGCGGCTGCGCCGCAGCAGCGCCCGCACCCGCGCGAGCAGCTCGGCCGGGTCGAAGGGCTTGGGCAGGTAGTCGTCCGCCCCGGCGTCCAGTCCGGCGACGCGGTCGGACGTCTCCGTCCTCGCCGTGAGCATCAGGATCGGCGTGCGGTCGTCCTCGCTGCGGAGCACGCGGCACACGGTCAGCCCGTCGACCGCCGGCATCATCAGGTCCAGCACGATGAGGTCGACCTGCTCGTTGCGCGCCGCCTCGAGCGCCGCGGCCCCGTCGGCCACGGCCACGACCCGGTGGCCCTCCAGGGTGAGCACGCGCTCGAGGCTCTCGCGGATGGCCCGGTCGTCGTCCGCGACGAGCAGGCGGGCGGCATCGGTCGTGCCGGCGCTGTTGTCCATGTCGTCCTCCTCGCGCCACGGTACGGCGCCCGCGAGGCCGCGGGGCACCTCTGCGCCCGACTCCCACCGAATCCTCACCCGGCGCACGGGCGGCGCTGCGGCGACCCCCGGGTCCGGGCACCACGCACGCTACGGTCGTCCGCCGCATGGCACGCCCGTCGTCGAACCCGCCCGCGGTGCGGCTGCGGGGCACGAGCGTCGTGGCGGCACCCCTCGTCGTGGTCGGCGTCATGGCCCTGGCCGTCGCCGTCGCCACCGCGAGCTGGGGCGCGTTCGGGGCCGGCGACCGCGGCGCCGCGTTCTGGACGACCCTCGCCGTCACGATCGCCGTCGGCGTCGGTGCGCTCGTCGCGATCCGCGGCTGCTTCGTGGAGGTGGCGGGCGGCGAGGTGCGCGACGTCGTCGGGTGGGTCACGCGCCGCCGGGTCCCGCAGGACCGCATCGGGACCGCCCGGGTCCGGCGGGGGGTGTGGCGCGTCTATGACCTCGAGCTGCTCGACGGCGAGCAGGTCACGCTCCTCGGCGCGTCACCGCTGCAGTTCCCCGCCCGGCTGCTCCCCGACGCCGCGGAGCAGGACCTCGCCGACCTCCACCGGATCCTCGGGCACGACGACACGACCCCGTGACCGACGACGTTGGCGGTGACCGAGCCGCCGCGGGCATCATCGACGGTGTGACCTCGCCGCAGCCCCGACGGGTCCCGCGCCGGGAGATCCCGACCGCGACGCAGATCGCCGTCCGACCGACGCGGATGATGGTGCGTGGCCTCGTCCAGCGCTGCCCGGCCTGCGGGGGCGGCGGGATCTTCCACCGCTGGTTCAGCATGGAGGAGCGCTGCCCCACCTGCACCCTCCTGTTCGAGCGGGTGGAGGGCCACTGGATCGGCTCGCTCGGCCTCAACACCACCGTGATCATGGGCCTGATGCTGATCGTGCTGCTGGTCGGGACGCTGGTCGGCTACCCCGACCCGCCGATCGGGGCGCTGCTCGTCGCCGAGATCTCGATCGCCCTGCTCGGGCCGATCCTCTACTTCCCGTCCTCGCGCATGATGTGGACGGCGATCGACCTGCTGATGCGACCCCTCAAGCCCGGCGAGATCGACCCCCGGTACGTGGTCGTGGACCCCTACCGGGACCGCAAGCCGCGCCGGCCGGACGGAACCTGACGACCAGACCCGGCCGCGGCCGGGGTCGGGTGTGGGGATTTCACCCACCGGGGGGCCCTTGCCGGGCCCCCATCCCGCTCAATACCGTGGTGCGGCGCCGTGGGCGGGCCCGCTCCGGCGCGGGCGCAGCGGTGGTGGAGGATCTCGTGGGGGACCGGTACCGGAGAGTCGGCGTGGTCGCCGTCGTCGTCCTCGTGTCCCTGGTCGCCGCCGCCTGCGCGTCGGGAGCCGACACCGCGTCGGTCGATGCCGACTCCTCGAACAGCGAGGCCCGGCTCGCCACGTCGACCACGATCGCCCGGTCCGGCAACGGCAGCAGCTCGTCCTCGTCGCGGTCGACCGCCACGAAGGCCTCGAGCCAGCAGCTCGCCGGCACGGCCCAGCAGCTGATCTCCAAGCTCGCCAGCGACCCGGCCCTGCTCAGCCAGCTCACGGGCGCCGACGCCGAGACCCTCAGCCGGCTGACGGGCATCCCGGCCTCGCAGCTCGGCGACCTGCAGATCACGCCGCAGACCGTGCGCGCCCTGGCCACGATCCTCACGGGCCTCGGCCCGACCGGCCTCCAGGAGGTCGCCCGCACGGGCCGCCTCGACCCGAAGGTCGCCACCACCATCCTGACCCTGGCCGCGCAGCTCGATCCCGCCACCGCGGCGACCCTCAAGGGCATCGACCCGCTCGCCATCGTGTCGCTCATCTCGACGGCCACCAACGTCGACCCCAGGGTGACGACGGCGCTGGGCAGCGTGCTCGCCGTCGTCGACCCGAACGGCCTCGGCAAGCTCGCGAACGACAAGTCGAGCCTCGCCATCCTCGCCGTGCTCTTCGGCGTCGCCCTCCGCACCGACCCGTCGCAGTTCGCCAACCTGGCGAACGCCAACAACCTCGACCCGAACGTCGACTACGTGCTCACCGCCGTGCAGCGCCTCGTCGGCGGACTCACCCCGCAGGTCGTGTCCGCGCTCAACGGCCTGTCGAAGGTGCTCGGCCCCGACCTCCTCAAGGCCCTCGGCGCCGTCATGGGGATCCTCGGCCGGCCCGACGTCGCCCCGATCGTCCAGGCCGCGGCCAAGAACCCCGTCGTCCTCGTCACGACGCTCGGCACCTTCGCCCTGCTCGTCCCGGGGCTCGCCGAGGTGCTGGCGCCCGACGTGTTCAGCACGAACCCGCAGGCCCGCTACGGCGCGCTGGCCGCGCTGATCGGCCTCGCCATCGCCAACCTCAACGGGCTGGACCTCAACGCGCTCGCGCAGCAGCTCGGCCTGCCGCCGCTGCCACCGGGTCTCGGCGGCTGACGCCGCCCACGCCCCTCAGCTGTACAGCGCGGCGATCTCGTCGGCGAAGTGCTCCGCCACGCCGCGGCGCTTCAGCTTCGACGTGGGGGTGAGGAGGTCGGAGTCGGGCAGCCACTCCTCGGTGAGCAGGGTCCACTTCTTGACCCGCTCGGCGTTGTTGAAGCCCGCCATCGCCTGCTCGACGCCGTCGGCGATCGCCGCCCGGACCTCCGGTTCCTCTGCCAGCGCCTCCAGGGTCGTGAACTCGATGCCGTGGCGGGCGGCCCAGCCGGGCGCCACCTCGGCGTCGAGCACCAGCAGCGCCGACACGAACGGCCGGTTGTCGCCGATGACCGCCGCCTGCCCGACGAGCGGGATCGTCTTGAGCTCCGCCTCGAGGTTCGCCGGCGAGATGTTCTTGCCGCCCGCCGTGATGATGAGCTCCTTCTTGCGGTCGACGATGCGCAGGTAGCCGTCGTCGTCGAGCTCGCCGATGTCGCCCGAGTGCAGCCAGCCGTCCTCGTCGATCGCCTCGGCGGTCTTCTCCGGGTCGTTGAGGTAGCCCCGGAACACGTGGCCGCCGCGGCAGCAGACCTCGCCGTCCGGGAAGATCGCGAGCTCCGAGCCCGGCATCGCCCGGCCGACGGTGCCGGCCTTCACCCGCACCCGCTCGAACGCCATGGCGCCCGTGTTCTCGCTCATGCCGTAGACCTCGGCGAGCGGCACGCCGATCGTGCGGAACCACGTGATGAGGCTGGCCGGGATCGGCGCCGCGCCGGTGATCGCCATCTCGCACCGGTCCAGGCCCACGAGCTCGCGGACGGTGCTGAAGGCGACGTCGTCGAGGAACTGGTAGGTGGCGAGCTCCTCGTCGGTGGCCTCGTCCCACGTCATCCGCTCGCGGATCGGTGTGGCGGCCTCGACGGCCTCGTTGAACTTCTCGGCCTTCTCCGGATCCGCGGCGAGCGCCGCGCTGACGCCACCGTGCAGCTTCTCCCACACACGGGGGACGCCGAAGGCGATGTTCGGGCGGGTCGCCTGGAGGTGCGGGAGCAGCGCCGAGGTCTCCGGGCAGGTCGTGACCTCGAGGGCCGCCATGATCAGCGAGTAGTGCGAGACGATGCGCTCGGCGATGTGGGCCATCGGCAGGTACGACACGACCCGCTTGCCCTGCATCTCCTCCCGGGACCAGCCGTAGGACTCGAGCCCCGACTCGAGCACCCACGTCACGTTGCGGTTCGTGATCATCACGCCCTTGGGGTTCCCGGTGGTGCCGGACGTGTAGATGATCGTGACGAGGTCGTCGGGCGAGCCGAGCGCCGCCGCCTCGGCGAGGTCGACCGGTTCGGCGTCCGCCAGGACCGAGCCGGACACCACGCCGTCGGGCAGCGTCGGCGGATCGACCACCGTGACGATGGTGCGGAGGTCGGGCAGCTCGGCGCGCACCGCGGTGAACTTGGCGAGGAAGTCGGCGTCCTCGACGATCGCGACGCTCGCCTCGCAGTGGCCGACGAGGTACGCGACCTGGTCCGCCGACGACGAGTTGTAGATCGACACCGGCGTGGCGCCGCACAGCAGGACGGCCACGTCGAGCCAGTGGAACTCGGGGATGTTCCGCATCATGAGCACGACGCGGTCGCCCGGTCCGACGCCGAGCGACCGGAGGCCGGTCGCGGCGCGGGCGGCACGGTCGCCGAGCTCGGCGAAGGTCAGCGACCCGAGCGTGCCGTCGGGCTGCATCCAGCGGAGGGCGGTCTCGCCGCCGTACTTGGCGACGGTGTCGACGAACTCCCGGGCCACCGTCCGGCCCGCCACTCGCTCGTCGATGTCGGCCTCGGTCAGGGTCGCCATGTCGTCCTCCGGCGGTCGTGGGCGGGCTGCCGCCCGGCCGGGCGGCAGCCGGAGGATACCCGTCGTGACCGGCGTCACGGCCGCAGTCGGCGCGCCGCACGAGCGCTTTGACCCCGCCCCGCCGCCGCAGCAGACTCTTGACCGATCGGTCTAGTTCTCGTCGACGGGGCCCCGTGAGCCCCGGTCCTCCTCGAGGACGGCCCCGCAGCCAGCCACGTTCACGACAGCCGCACCAAGGACAGGGGAACGAGATGCCCGAGGCAGTGATCATCGACGTCGTCCGGACGCCCGGCGGGAGGCGCAACGGCGCCCTCTCGGGCTGGCACCCGGTGGACCTCGCCGCCCAGACCCTCACCGCGCTCGCCGAGCGCAACGACCTCGACCCCGAGCTGGTCGACGACGTGATCATGGGCTGCGTGATGCAGGCCGGCGCCCAGGCGCTCAACGTCGGCCGCAACGCCGTGCTCGCCGCCGGCTGGTCCGAGTCCATCCCCTCCACCACCGTCGACCGCCAGTGCGGCTCCTCGCAGCAGGCCGCCCACTTCGCTGCCCAGGGCGTGCTCGCCGGGGCCTACGACGTGGCGATCGCCGCCGGCGTCGAGGTCATGAGCCTCGTGCCCATGGGCGCCTCCATCGGCAGCGGCGTCGGCTTCCCGTTCGGTGCCGCCTACGAGCGCTACGCGGACGTCGAGCTCATCGAGGGGCACAAGGGCCTCGTCGGCCAGGGCATCTCGGCCGAGATCATCGCCAACGAGTGGAACCTGTCCCGCAACGACCTCGACGCGTTCGGCGCCGAGTCCCAGCAGCGGGCCGCCCGCGCCACCTCGGAGGGCCGCTTCGAGAACGAGATCGTCCCGGTCGTGTCGAAGATCCGCGACAAGGAGTCGGGCGACGTCAAGGTCCTCGACACCGTCGTGAGCACCGACGAGGGCGTGCGCCCCGACACCACGGTCGACACGCTGGCCAACCTCAAGCCGTCGTTCCTGCCCGACGGCAAGGTCACGGCCGGCAACAGCTCGCAGATCTGCGACGGCGCCTCGGCCGCCCTCATCATGAGCGCCGACAAGGCGAAGGCGCTCGGCCTCACGCCGCGGGCCCGCTTCCACACCTTCGCCCTGGCCGGCGTCGATCCGGTCCGCATGCTCACCGGGCCCATCCCGGCGACGACGAAGGCCCTCGAGCGGAGCGGCCTCGGCATCGGCGACTTCGACCACATCGAGGTCAACGAGGCGTTCGCCTCGGTCGTGCTCGCGTGGGAGAAGGAGCACCACCCCGACATGAGCAAGGTGAACCCGAACGGCGGCGCCATCGCCCTCGGCCACCCGCTCGGCGGTTCCGGCACCAAGCTGCTCGCCACCATGCTCAACGAGCTGGAGCGCACCGGCGGCCGCTACGGCCTGCAGACGATGTGCGAGGGCGGCGGCATGGCCAACGCCACCATCATCGAGCGCCTGGGCTAACGCCCACGCCCGTGTGATCCGGGGACACCCCTGACGGGGTGGGGTTCGAGGGGTCCGGTACCTTGGTGCCGGACCCCTTTGCGATGGCACGAACGGTGATCGACGACGAGGACGACGACACGGCCGTCCGGCGCGGCGGGCGGTCGATCCGCCTGCTCGGCTGGCTCGTGGTCGTCGTGGTGCTGTCGGTGGGGATGTCGCTGGCCTTCGACACCCCCGGGTTCACCACGTTCTTCGCCGTGCTCCTCGGCGTGGTGATCATCCGGGCGGGTTGGTTCTTCCTCCAGTCCTTCGCCACCCCCCCGCCGGCGCCGCCCGAGCCCGGCACGCTCCGCAAGGTGAAGCTCGTCTACCGGTGCGGGATCTGCGGGGCCGAGGTGCGGATGACGGCGGCGGCCAGCGAGGATCCCGAGGCGCCGCGGCACTGCATGGAGGACATGGACCTCGTGGCCCCGATCGACTGATCGTCCACAGGCCCGTCCACAATCCACAGGCTGTGGACACGACTGGGACTTGTCACCCCACGTACACGTTCCGACACGCGACGGACACGTGGGGGCGGGCCCGGAGGGCGCTCGGGAACGCCGATCAGCGGTACTGCGTGGCGACCATGATGCCGGCGAGGATGGCCGTGAGGCCACCGACGAGGTACCAGCCGTTGCCCCCGTCCGCCGAGCCCGGCAGCACCCCCATGTAGTTGAGGATGATGACGAGCAGGCCGATGCCCCAGAGGGCGAACATCAGGATCGGCACCCAGCGCGGGCTCGGCCCCTTGCCGCCGCCGGGGCGGGGGGCCGTGTAGCGACCCGGACCGGCGTCGTCCGCCTTCGGCGGGGTGACCCGCTTGCTGGTGGTCGTGGTCGGGGCTCCCTCGCCGTCGACCTTCCGCTTCGCCGGCTTCGCCATGGCGGGGCACACTACCGACTCCGGGCGGCGGTTCGCAGCGCACGGACACCGTCGGCACGCCGTTACGGGTGTGCCGCCAACGGTGCCCGGCCCGTACGCTGCCCGCCGTGGCCGCCCGCATCCTGGTGATCGACAACTACGACTCGTTCGTCTACAACCTCGTCCAGTACCTCGGGGAGCTGGGCGCCGAGCCGGTGGTCCACCGGGACGATGCGATCGACCTGGACGACGTGGCGGCCATCGCCCCCGACGGCATCCTGATCAGCCCCGGGCCCGGCCGTCCGGAGGACGCCGGCCTCTCGAACGAGCTGATCCGCACGTGGGGCGAGCGGGTGCCGGTGTTCGGCGTGTGCCTCGGGATGCAGTGCATCGGTGAGGTCTTCGGCGGCGAGGTCGTGCGGGCGCCGCAGGTCGTGCACGGCAAGACCTCGGCGATCCACCACGGTGGCGTCGGGGTGTTCGAGGGGCTGCCGGAGCCGCTGGAGGCCACCCGATACCACTCGCTCGTCGTCGAGCGCAGCTCGGTGCCCGACGTGCTCGAGATCACCGCCGAGACGGTCGACGGCCTGGTGATGGGCCTCCGCCACCGGGAGCTCATGGTGGAGGGCGTGCAGTTCCACCCGGAGTCCGTGCTCACCGTCGCCGGCCACGACCTCGTCGGCAACTTCCTCCGCAGCTGCGGGCACGCCGTCGCCCGCTGAGGTCGCGCCCGGCACCTGCTCAGGGGCGACGCGCGGGCACCGTGGTCGTCGGGGCCGGCGGCACGGCCGGGACCGTGGTGGTGGTCGTCGGCGGCGGCGCGGCGACGCCGACCTCGAGCTGCAACGGGGTGTTCGGTTCGACCTTCGTGCCGGCCGGGATGCTCTGGGTGAGCACGCGGCCGGCGCGGGCGTCGCCGTACGGCACCGTCCGGTTCCGGTACGTGACCTGGAACGGCAGCGGTTGGAGGACCGTGCGGGCCGAGGCCTGCAGCAGGCCGGTGACCGGCGGGACCGTGAGGGACGCCGGGGGCGCGCTCACCACGACGTCGATCGGGAAGTCCCGCGGCACCGACGCACCCGGTGCGGGGTTCGTGGAGAGCACGACGCCCGGCGGGGTGCCGGCCACGACGCGGGAGGTCACGTCGCCGAGGCCGACGCCGCTGCGCCCGAGCGCCGCCATCCCCTGGGCCTCGGGCATGCCCACGATCGCGGGGACGACGTGCGGGGCCGGGCCGTTCGACACGAGCACGACGACCGGCGCCCCGAGCACCGCGCGGTTGCCGGCGGCCGGGTTGGAGCCGACCACCTCGCCCGGCCGCACCACCTCGTCGTACACGGGCTGCTGGGACGCGGTGAAGCCGAGCGCCTGCAGCAGCCCGACGGCCTCGCCGCCCTGGAGGCCCTTCACGTCGGGCACCGTCAGCCCGGCGGGGCCGTCGCTCACGACGAGCGTCACCTCGGTCCCGATCTCGAGCTTGGCGCCCGCCACCGGTCGCTGGTCGAACACGACGCCGGGCGGGACGACCTCGTTGGGCTGGTAGTCGACGGACACGAGCAGCTTCAGGGGCCCGAGCTCCCGCTGCGCCTCCTCGAGCGTGCGACCGGTGACCCTCGGGACCGGCACGCGTGGCACCGCCGCGTCGTGCTCGCCCTCGCGGAACGCCGCGCCGATCGCGAAGGCCGCCAGCAGGAACAGCAGCGCGACGCCGACGGCCCCGGCGACGGCGGCCCACCGGTGCCGGTCGAGGTCGAGCTCCTCCGGACCTCCGATCGGCGTGACCGGCGTGCCGCCCCGGATGGGGACCATGTCCTCGTCGTCGAGGTCGTCGCGGAGGTCCTCGTCGTCCGGTGCCTCGTCGTCGGGAGCGTCGTCGTCGGGGGCGTCGTCGCCGGGAGCGTCGTCGCCGGGAGCGTCGTCGCCGACCCACGCCTCGGGGGCGGCGTCATCGGGCGCGACCGGCTCACCACCCGCGGCTGCTGGATCGCCGGCCGCTGGGTCGGGACCGTCGAGCTCGTCGACGTCGTCGTCGGGTGGGCCGACCACGGTCATCCCCCACCCACCACCGCGGTCACGACCGTCCCCGGACGGGCGACGGCGCCGGCCGGCGGGTTCTGGCTCGTCACCGCCGTGCCGCTCACCACGATCACGTTCGGGACGAAGCCGAGGCCGCCCAGCGCGGCGGTCGCGGCGTCGGACGTGCCGCCCACGACGTTGGGCACGGCCACCGGCGCGGGCCCGGCGGAGACCGCGACCTGGACCGGCGTGTCACGGGCGACGACCGTGCCGCCGGCCGGATCGGTGCGGATCACCGAGCCCACGACCGCGGCGGGGTCGTCGGTGTCGGTCACGGTGCCGATCGCCATCCCGGCCTTCCCCAGCTGGTACGACGCACCCGCGAGGGCCAGGCCCGCCACGTTCGGCACCGGGCGCTGCGCCGGGCCGTCGGAGACCACGAGCGTCGCGGTGTCCTCGCCGGTCACGAGCACGTTCGGCCCGGGGTCCTGGCTGATGACCAGGCCCTTCGCCACCGTCTCGCTCGGCGCGTGCGTGACCTTGAGGTGCACGCCTGCGTCCCGGAGCGGGGCCGACACCTCGGCGAGCGGCTTGCCGACGGCGTCGGGCATGGCGACGCGGTTCACGCCGCGGCTCACGACCATCGTGACCTTCGTCCCGGCGCGCACGCGCGAGCCGGCCGGCGGCTTCTGGCTGATCACCGTGCCCCGCGCGCCGGTCAGGCTGAAGCTCGTGGTGACCAGCGGGACGAGGTCCTGGGCGCGGAGCTCCGCCTCGGCCCCCGGCTGCGGACGCCCCTCGAGGTCGGGGACGCTCACGACCGCGCCGCGCCCGAGCACCAGGTCGATCGGGTTCAGCGTGGACGAGAACCCGAGCACGCCGACGAGCAGCCCCGCCGCGACGAGGCCGACCGCGATCGGGACTGCGCCGCGCGCCCTCGACATGTCAGGGACTGGACGTGGAGGTCGTCGACGAGCTCGTGGTGGAGGTGGTCGCCGCCACGCCGACCGTGATCGTCACGGTCGAGCCCGCGTCGGCGTTGGCCCCGGAGGCGGGGTTCTGGCTCGTGACCCGCCCGATGTTCGGGTCACCGGGCGAGAGCGTCCTCGTCTGCACCGTGACCTGGAAGCCCTTCGCCCGCAGCGCCGAGGTCGCGTTGTCCTCGGTCTGGCCCACCACGCCGGGCACCTTCACCTGCTCCGGACCCGACGACACGATGACCGTCACCACCGAGTTCTTCTTCGCCGACGTGCCCGCCGGCGGGTCGGTGGAGATCACGCGGCCGGAGGGGACCGTGCTGCTCGCCTGCTCCTTCGGCCCGCCGATCCGGAACCCGGCCGCCTGGAGCGCCGCGATGGCGGCCGACTGGGTCTGGCCGGACACGTCGGGCACCAGCTCCTGGCCGACGCCCTTCGAGACCTGCAGGTCCACCTGATCGCCCTTGTCGACCTTCTGGTCCTTCGGCGGGTTCTGCGAGATCACCGTGCCGGGATCCGCCGTCGCGCTCTCGACCTGGGTCACGACCGGCCGGAGCCCGGCCGCCGTCAGGATCATCTCGGCCTGGGCCTGCGGCATGCCGGTGACGTCGGGGACGGCCACCTGCTCGACGCCGCTCGACACCACCAGCTTCACCGTCGAGCCGGAGTCCGCCTCGGCCTGCGCGGCGGGGTCCTGCGAGATCACGCGCCCCGCCTCGACGGTGGCGTTCGGCTCCTGGGTGACGTCCACCTTGAAGCCCTGCTCGGTGATGACCCTGGTGGCCTCGCCCTGCGTGAGCCCGATCACCGCCGGCACGGTGGCGCTGTCGCTGCTCAGGCTGCGGGCGAACCAGAACAGCAGCCCGGCGAGCACGAGGAGCAGCAGCACGATGACGGTGAGGAACACGCCCGTCCGGGACTTGTGCTCCTCCTCCTCGGGGTCCTCGTCGGGCGGGAGCGTCGTGGGGTCCTGCACAGCGGACTGCACGGTGGTCGCGGCGCCCGCCCCGACGAGGGCGGCGGCGCCCACGGCACGCTCGGCGGACGTGGCCGAGCCGTCCAGGAACCGGTTGAGGTCCGCGCGGAGGTCCTCCGCCGAGGCGTAGCGGTCGTCGGGCCGCTTCTGCAGCAGCTTCATGATGATCGCCTCGAGGCCGAGCGGCAGGTCGGGGATCACCGTCGACGGCGACGGCGGGGCGTCCTGGACGTGCTTGTACGCGATCGCGAGCGGGGTCTCACCCGTGAACGGCGGCCGCCCGGTCACCATCTCGTAGAGCACGACGCCCAGCGAGTAGAGGTCGGACCGGGGATCGACCGGGAGGCCCTGCGCCTGCTCGGGCGAGAAGTACGTGGCCGTCCCCATCACGGAGCCGGCCTGGGTGAGGTCGTCCTCGGGCGACGAGAGCGCCCGGGCGATCCCGAAGTCGGTCACCTTCGACTGGCCGGTCGACGTCAGCAGCACGTTGCCCGGCTTGATGTCCCGGTGCACGACGCCGCGGGAGTGGGCGAAGCCGAGCGCCGCGGCCACCTCGTTCGCGATCTCGACGGCCCGGCGCGGGTGCAGCGGCCCGTCGCGCCGGATCACCTGCGACAGCGACGGGCCGTCGACGTACTCCATGACGATGAAGTACGTGCCGTCCTGCGTGCCCCAGTCGTAGACGCCGACGATGTTCGGGTGGGCGAGGTTCGCGGCGGCCTGCGCCTCGCGCCGGAAGCGCTCGACGAACGACGGGTCCGTCGCGAACTCCGGCACCAGCTCCTTGACGGCGACCGGTCGGTCGAGGCTGCGGTCCCGGGCCAGGTACACCTGCGCCATGCCGCCCCTGGCGAGCCGCTGGTGGATCTCGTAGCGGTCGCCGAGGACGCGCTGTTGCTGTTCAGCCATGGCACGGCCAGCGTAGAGGGCAGCCCCCCGGCCATCGTGTCATCCGACGGCGGCGAGCGCGGCCTGCAGCACCGCCTTCGCGACGGGTCCCGCGGTCGATCCGCCGGTCGCCTCGCTCACACCCGGCAGGTCCTCGACGAGGACCGCGACCGCGACGTGGGCCGACTCCCCCGGCGGCCCGGCGAACGCGATCATCCAGCCGTGCGAGCGCGGCGGCGTGGTGCCGAGCTGCGCGGTGCCGGTCTTCGCGCCGACCTCGACGCCCGGGATCGCCATCGTGCGCGCGGTGCCGTCCTGCACGACGCCGACCATCGCCTGGCGCACCGTCGAGGCCACGTCGGACTTCATCGAGTCGCGCCAGGGCGAGATGCGGTACTTCTCCACGACGTCGCCGTCGCGGGCCCGGACCTCGGACATCACGTGCGGCGTCATGATCCGGCCGCCGTTGCCGACCCCGGCGGCCACGAGCGCCATCTGGAGCGGCGTCGAGCGCACGTCGTTCTGCCCGATCGCCGTCTGGGCGAGCTTCGGCGTGTCCTCGTAGACGGGCGCCTGGCCGTCGGGCCGGCGGACGACCGACCCGAAGTCGGTCGGGTACACCGACATCGCCGGACGGGGCAGGTCGATCGGCGGGACGTCGTTGAACCCGGCGGCCTGCGCGGCGTCGATCATCGGATCGGGGCCCAGGTTCTCGGCCGCCATCTGGGCGAACGAGGTGTTGCAGGACTTGGCGAGGACGGTGAACAGGGTGCCGCCGCACGGGTCGCCGTCGAAGTTGGAGATCGGCCTCGTGGTCAGCGGCGGCGTGTAGGAGGTCACGACCGGGTACGTCGGGGCCTGCGGCGTGACGGCGCCCGAGGTCAGGCCGGCGGTCGTGGTCACGACCTTGAACGTGGAGCCCGGGAAGTAGCGCTCGCGGTACGACTTCGGCAGCAGCGGCTTCGCCGGTGACGCCTCGTAGAGCTGCCGCGCCGCCTTCGCCTGCTTCGCGTCGTTGTTCGACAGCAGGTTCGGGTCGTAGGTCGGCGACGACCAGAGCGCCAGGATCGCTCCCGTGCGCGGGTCGAGGGCCACGACCGACCCCTTCCGGTCGCCGAGCGCCTGCCGCGCCACCTCCTGCACGTCCTTGCGGACGGTCAGCACGACGTCGCCCTCGCTCGACGTGTCCGAGAAGAAGCCCGACAGCTTGTTGAGCTTGAGCGAGGCCGTGCGCCCGGCGAGCTGCTCGTTGTACGTGCGCTCCACGCCGTCCGAGCCGAGGTTGAACGAGTAGAAGCCCGTGACCGCGGAGAAGAGCTCGCCGTCGGGGTACACCCGCTGGTACCGCAGCGCCGCGCGGCGCTCCTCGGAGGTCGCCGCGATGTTGCCGTCGGCGGTGATGATGTCGCCGCGCGGCTGGTTGAAGTCCCGCTGCAGCGTGCGCGTGTTCTCGGGCCGAGAGTTGTAGTCCGCCGCCTCGAGCACCTGCACCTGGTTGAGCTTCAGGAACAGCGCCGCGTAGCAGACGAGGATCACGATCCCCAGGATCTTGATCTGCTTGCTCATCGCGCCACCACCCGCTCGGGGCCGCGGCGGGCCGACTGGTCGGAGATCCGCACCAGCAGCGCGAGCAGCACGTAGTTGGCGAGCAGCGACGACCCGCCGTAGCTGACGAACGGCAGGGTCACGCCGGTCAGCGGGAGCAGCCGCGTGACGCCGCCCATGATGATGAACGCCTGGAAGGCGATCAGCGTGGTGAGGCCGACCGCCAGCAGCGCGCCGAACGGGTCGCTCGACTGGCGGGCGATGCGCAGGCCGCTGCCGGCCAGCAGGAGGAAGGCGCACAGCACGGCGGTCGTGCCGAGCAGGCCCAGCTCCTCGCCGATCACCGCGTAGATGAAGTCCGTCTCGTCGTACGGGATCCGACCCGCGATGCCGAGCCCCGGCCCGACGCCCGAGGTGCCGCCCCACGCCAGCGCGAACGCGGCCTGGATGATCTGGTAGCCGTTGCCCTGCGGGTCCGCCCAGGGGTTGAGCCACACCGACACGCGCTCCTGCACGTGGTCGAAGGCCGCCCAGCTGCCGATGGCGCCGAGCACGAACAGCAGGAACCCGACCACGAGGTAGCTGAGCCGGCCGGTCGCCACCCAGAGCATGACGATGAACAGCAGGAAGAACAGGAGCGCCGAGCCGAGGTCGCGCTCGAAGATCATCACGACGAGCGACGCGCCCCACGCCAGCAGGATCGGGCCGAAGTGCTTCGGGTCGGGCGTGTTGAAGGGCCCGACCCGGAACGTGGCCACACCGAGCAGCTCGCGGCGCTCCACGAGGTAGCCGGCGAAGAAGATGGCGAGCGCGATCTTGGCGAACTCGCCGGGCTGGAAGCTCACCGGGCCGAGCGACACCCAGATGCGCGCGCCGTTGATGTTGCGACCGATCCCGGGGAGCAGGGGCATGACCAGCAGGAGCACGCCGATGAGCCCGAACGTGTATCGGTAGCGCTGCAGCCACCGGACGTCCCGGACGACCACCAGCGTCACGACGAACGCGCCGATCCCCACCGCGGTCCAGCTCGCCTGGAGGGCGGCCAGCGACTCGTCGAGCCGGGCGATGAAGACGTACCCGATGCCGTTCAGCAGGGCCGCGAGCGGGAGGAGGAGCGAGTCGGCGGCCGGCGCGAGCTTGCGGTTCGCGACGTGCGCGCCGACGAGGAGCAGGAGCACGGCGGCGAGGAACGGCCAGATGTCGGCCGGCAGCGACGCGTTGCGGCCGAGGCTGGCCAGCGCGTAGGCGCCGCAGATGATGATGACCGCGAGGACGAGGAGGCCCAGCTCGGTCGTGCGCCGCCGCTTGGCGAGCTGGTCCACGCCGAGCGTCGGCGCGTCGGGGGCGGTGAGGGTCACGGGCCGGGGGGAGGCACCACGGGGGTCGGGGCGGCCGTGGTCGGCGGGAGCACGATCGTGCTCGGCGCCGTCGTGGGCGGCACGGTCGTCGTCGTGGTGGTCGTGGTCGTCGTCGTGGTCGAGTCCTCCACGGACTCCCGGAGCCGGGCGACGTAGCTGCGGGCCTGCGCCTCGGTGTCGAAGGTCTGCCCGCGCGTGACCTTCTTGCGGTCCGCGTCCGTGAGGTCCGTGAGCGGCAGGTCCTCGTAGCTGGCCACGACGGTCGGACCGATCCAGAGCACGCCGTCCTTCTGGCCCTGGAAGACGGCGACGTTCCCGGCGTCCTCGCCGACGAACCATCCGGAGCGGGAGGCCACGACGAGCACGCCGACGGAGACCGCGACGACGGCGAGGATCGCGACGAGGAACAGCGGCGTGCGCCAGCGGCCGCCGCGGCGCTCCCGTGCGTGGTCGGTCCCCTCGTCCGCCGGGGCCGGGGCCACGACGGCCGTCGCCGTGCCGGCCGTGCCCGGGGTGCCCTCCTCGACGTCGTCGTCCTCGTCCGGTTCGGGCTCCGTCGTGGTCACGACGGCGAGGACGGTGTCGGTCCGCGGGCCGTCGTCGTCGGGGTCGGAGAGGTCGACGGCCGGGGTGGTGATGCGCCGGTAGCGGTCGTCGATCGCCGCGGGTCCGCGCCCCGTGTCGGAGACGTCGACCACGACCGTGGTGATGTTGTCGCGCCCGCCGGCCGCCTCGGCCTCGGCGGCGAGGCGCCGGGCCACGACCTCGGGCTCGTCGTCCTCGGCGAGGATCTCGGCGATGCGCTCGTCGCTCAGCTCGCCGAACAGCCCGTCGCTGCAGAGGAGCAGGCGGTCGCCGTCGCACGGGTGGAGGAGCCAGGCGTCGACGACGACGAGGGCCTCCACGCCCAGGGCGCGCGTGATGACGTTGCGCTGGGGGTGGACCTCGGCCTCCTCGGGCGAGATGCGGCCCTCGCGGAGCAGCGTCTCGACGAGCGAGTGGTCCTCGGTCAGGCGGGTGAGGACGCCACCGGCGAGCAGGTACACCCGGCTGTCGCCGACGTTCAGGACCGCGAGCTGCTCCTCGTCGTCGTAGCGGACGAGACCGACCACGCAGACGGTCGTGCCCATGCCACGGAGCTCGTCGTCCTCCGCGGCACGCTCGTTGACGCGCCGGTTGGCGCGGTGGACGGCGGCGACGAGGTCCTCGACCGAGCGGCTCCCCTGCGCGACCCGCAGCACCTCGACCGCGTCGGCCGACGCCACCTCGCCGGCCCGGTGGCCGCCCATGCCGTCGGCGACGACCGCCAGCTCGTCGGTCGCGAGCATCGCGTCCTCGTTCGCGGTGCGGACCTGGCCCGTCAGCGTGGCGGCGCCCGTCCGCAGCCGCGTCACCGGACCTCCATCACCACGTTGCCGACCTGGATCCGGTCGCCGAGCCGGGCCGGCATCTGGCCCACCGCCCGGGTGCCGTTGACCCACGTGCCGTTCGTGGAGCCCAGGTCCTCGACGAAGACCGACCCGTCGCGGGTGAACACGCGGGTGTGGACCTGCGACACGTACTGCTCGTCGAACACCAGGTTGCAGCCGGGGGCGCGACCGACGGTGAGGTCGGGCCCGAGCGGGAACTCGGCGCCGGCGCGGCCGGCCGGCTCCACGACCACGAGGCGGGTCGGCACCGCCTGCTTGCGGCGGCTGCGCTGGGATCGCTGCTTCGGCGGTGCGGCCACGGCGACGGCGCGGCCGCGGGTGGCGGCCGCTGCCTTCGGCGGGTTGACCTCGGTCCACACCGCCCGCAGCACGCGCAGGAAGAACAGGTAGAGCAGCGCCAGGAGGCAGAGCTTGAGGACGGTGAGCAGTTGCTCCGGCACTGGAGGTGACCCTAGGACGCCTCGAAGGTCACGGACGTGTTGCCGAACCGGACCTCGTCGCCGTCGTGGAGCACGTGCTCCGCGACCCGGACCCCGTTGACCTTCGTGCCGTTCGTCGAACCGAGGTCGACGACGACGAAGCCGTCGCCCGACGGTCGCACCTCCGCGTGGCGGCGGCTCACGTTCGGGTCGCCGAGCACGATCGTGCAGTCCTGCTGGCGCCCCACCGACACGATGTACTCACCGAGGGGCACGCGCTCACCCGTCGGGAGCAGCAGCGCACCCGGCGGGAGGCCGCCCTCGCCCTCGAGCAGGCGGGACTCCACGACGAGGACGCCGGTGCGCACCGACCCGTCGCCGTCGATCACGATCTCCACCGGCCCGACGAACGAGTAGCCCTCGTCCCGCGCGTGCTCGCGGGCGGCGTCCGCCAGCTCGCGCCGGAGCGTGCCGAGGAAGTCGGCGAGCTGGTCGTGGTCCTCCGGCGAGACGGTGAACCGGAACCAGTTGGGCACGATCGTCCGGCCGTTGACGCCGACGGAGCGGTGCGCGTCCATCTCGCGCTGCAGCTTGCGGCCGAACTCCACGGGCTTGACCGAGGAGCGGAACAGCCGGCTGAACGTGCCCTCGACCATGCGCTCGAGGCGGCCCTCGAAGCCCTGGGTAGCCATCGGCACCACGATAGCGACGGCGGCCTGACCGCCCGGGGCGCCGCCCCGGACGGGCCGTGTCAGCCGTCGACGCGCTCGAGCACCACCACGGGGATCACCCGCGTCGTGTTGGCCTGGTACTCGCCGAACCCCGGCATGACCGCGACCATCTGCGCGTAGAGGCGGGCACGCCGGTCCTCGTCGGTCACCACAGCACGGGCCGTGTAGGTCTCGCCCGGCAGCTCGACCGTCACCTCGGGGTTCGCGACGAGGTTGTGGAACCACGCCGGGTTCGTCGGGGCGCCCGCCTTCGAGGCGATCACGAACAGGTCGTCGCCGTCGGTGCCGTGGACCACCGGGGTGGTGTGCCGCGTGCCCGACCTCGCGCCCGTGGTGGTGAGGAGCAGGAGCGGCGCGCCGGCGAACTGCCCACCCACCACGCCGTCGTTGGCGCGGAACTCGTCGATCAGCTGCTGGTTGAACGACCTCACCTCGTCGGCGGTCGGGGCGTCGTCGGACATCTGGCGTACCTCCGGGGTCGGTGCCGCCGCTCGTCGCGCGGCCGGGCGAGGGTACGCCGGTCCGAGCTCGGTGCTGCAGCGCGAGCCCTCGGCTGCAAGCGCGGGGTCGGTGCTGCACCTGCGCACCTGCGTGTTGCCGATCGCAGCACGAAGCTGGGTGCGAGGAGGTCGGGATCGCCTTGGGGCGGCCCTCGGGGGCCGCGCTACGATGCGGCCTCCACTCGCGCGAGTGGCGGAATTGGCAGACGCGCAGGATTCAGGTTCCTGTGTCCGCAAGGACGTGAGGGTTCAAGTCCCTCCTCGCGCACCACTTCATCGTCGTGATCGTGGCCGCGCCCGGTCTGCTGGTGACGCCGGGCATGCGATCGGCGGACGCGGCCGAGCCCGCCGCGCAGGAGGGCTCGACCACGACCTCGACGCCGGAGCGGGTCAGGCGACGGAGCCGGCCGGCTCCACGGAGTCCCGCCACGCCATCGCCTCGAGCTCGATCGCGACCGCGTCCATCGTGTCGACGACGGGTTCGAGCCGGAACGTGAAGGCCGCCAGCGCCGTGGTCAGCACGTGGATGCTGGCGAGGTTGTCCGTCTCGATGACGGCGTACCCACCCCAGTCACCGACCCGCACCACGAACTGGTGGAAGGTCAGGTCCTTGGGCGTGTCCCACTGGCGGAAGACCTCGAGGATGCGCATCTGCGCGGCCTCGTACTCAGCCGGGCCGGCCCCCGGACGTTCGTCCCACCGCAGGACGTACTTCTGGTAGCTGGGCGTCGGGGGTGTCGGGGTGTTCGGCATGTCGTGCTCCTCTGATCGTCGTCGGTCCGGCCACGGGCGTGTCCGGAGATCGTCTCTACGCGGCGTACCGTCCGCCGAGCTCCGCGGCCTGCGGTCGCCCGACGTGTCCGGCCGCCTGGAGGATCGCCGGGACCTCGGGATCCGAGACGAACTGCTGCCAGCCCTCGGCGTCCCAGTCGAACAGCACCCACACCCGGTCGTCCTCGCTGGGATCCCGGAACACCGTCGCACCCTTGGACCCGTGCTGCTTGCGCTTCTCGGCGCCCGTCGTCGAGAAGACCTCCACGAAGCGGTCGAAGTCCTCGATCTTCGTCGTAGCCAGAATCATGAGCTGCTCCTTGTCGCATCCGGCCGCCGGGTGGTCCGACGACCCCGGTCCCCCGGGGTGGGGGCGGGCTACCATCGAACGTACGGACGAGCTCCCCGTCCGGCATCGGGAGGTCTCCCTATTTCGGCGCCGACACTCCGAATGGCCGAGCTGGTGGGAACGTTCGCGCTGGCCCAGGACAACGCCTTCGGGCAGCCCCTCGAGTCCCAGCTGCGGTCCTGCCTGTTGTCGTCCTGGTTGGCCCAGGAGACGGGCGTCGACGCCGACGTGCGTGACGACACGTACTGGGTCGCCCTGCTCCGGTACCTCGGGTGCACGGGGCACGCTCACGAGGTCGCGACGCTGTTCGGCGACGAGATCGCCATCCGGGCCCAGACGCTCGTCCACGACGCGGGCAACCCGGCCGAGGTCATGCGCGACGTGGTGGCCTACGCCACGGCGGGCCGGTCGCCCGAGGAACGTGAGCAGATCGAGCGCTCGATCGCCGAGGGCGCCCATGAGTGGGCGGTGCACAACTTCTCCTCGGGCTGCGAGGTGGGTGACATGCTCGCCCGTCGTCTGGACGTGGGCGCGGGCGTGCGTGAGGCGTTGGCGTTCACGTTCGAGCGCTGGAGCGGCACGGGGTTCCCCGACCACGTCGGTGGCACCGACATCCCGCTCGCGATGCGACTCGTCCACGTCGGTCACGACATGGAGGCCATCGGTCGCCTGTCGTCGCCCGCCGAAGCGGTCGAGCGGTGCCGGGACCGGCGGGACCGCACCTATGACCCCGAGCTGGCCGACGTCTTCGTGGAGAACGGCGCCGACTGGTTCGAGCGGCTCGCCAAGCTCGATCCGTGGGACGCCGTGCTGGAGCTCGAGCCGGCGCCCCACCGCATCTTCACCGGTGACGATCTGGACGACGCGCTCCTGATCCTGGCCGACTTCGTCGACCTCAAGTCCCCGTACATGAACGGGCACAGCCGTCGATGTGCGGACCTCGCCGCCGAAGCAGCGACCGGGCTCGGCCTGGCGGACGAGGCGGTCGTGACCATCCGACGCGCCGCGCTGGTCCACGACCTCGGCACCACGGCCGTACCGAACTCGATCTGGGACAAGCCCGGACCCCTGACCCGCTCCGAGTTCGATCGCGTCGAGCTGCACACGATGCTCACCGAGCAGATGCTCCGCCGCTCACCGGCCCTCGCGGAGCTGAACCCCGTCGCCGCATCGCACCACGAGAAGGCCGACGGCTCCGGGTACCACCGGGGCACCGTCGCCGGCGGGTCGGGAGCGGGCGCCGGGGTCATGGCTGCCGCCGACGTCTTCGTCGCGCTGACGACCGAACGGGCGGATCGTCCCGCGTTCTCCGTCGACCAGGCCGCCGACGAGCTCCGTCGCCTCGTGTCGGAGGGCGTGCTCGACCGCGCGACCACCGACGCCGTGCTCGCCGCGTCCGGCCAGACGGCGACCGCGGTGACCGAGCGGCGATCCGTCTTCCCCGGCCGCCTCACCGGCCGTGAGGTGGAGGTGCTGCGCGAGGCGGCGAAGGGCCTCACGACCAAGGAGATCGCTGAGCGACTCTTCATCGCCCCCAAGACCGCGGACGCCCACATCCAGCACGTCTACGCCAAGATCGGCGTCTCCTCCAGGGCCGCAGCTGCGCTGTGGGCCATGCAGAACGGCGTCATGAGCGGCATCAGCGCCCGGTGACGAGCGAGGCGTCCAGGCCGAGCAGCTCCACCGTGGTCGACCCGCCCCGGAGCGCCTCGAAGAAGCCCGCCTCCTTGGCCTCGCGGGCCTGTCCCGCGTCGATCACCGCGTCGAGCTCCGCGGCGCGGATGACGACGACGCCGTCGCGGTCGCCGACGATCCAGTCGCCGGTGCGCACCTCGACGTCGCCGACCGTCGCCGTCCCGCCGACCTCCGCCGGCTGGTCCTTGGTGGCGCCCGGCAGGGCGATGCCGGTGGAGAAGACGGGGAAGCCGTGCGCCTCGAGGGCGTCGACGTCCCGGACGCACCCGTCGATGACGAGCCCGACGAGGTCGCGCGACTCGGCCGCCGTCGTCAGCACCTCGCCCCAGTAGCCGAGCTCCTGCACGCCACCGACCGACACCACGAGCACCGAACCCGCCGGTGCGACCGTGACCCCGACGTGGACGCCGAGGTTGTCACCCGGCGCGCACGAGACGCAGAACGCGGGTGCCGCGACCCGCGCCCCCGGCCACACCGCGCGGAGGCGGTTCCTCATGCGGTGGGCACCCGACTCGCCGAGCGTGGCGGCGCCGAGCTCCCCGAGTCGTCCAGCTGCGTCGACCATGCGCAGCACACTAGGTTGCACTGACGTGTGCGTCAGGTAGGCGCGGCGCACCGATCCACGTCACGTCGCGTCGGGGACGCGAACCTGCGAGGAGGACCAGCGATGGACGTCCGCAACGTGCGAGAGGTCGAGCCCGAGGTCGAGCACAACGGGACCGTCCCGGTCTGGTGGCTGATCAACTCGCAGGAGATGCGCGAGCTCACCGACGGCGGCTACCTGGAGCTCGCGAACGAGTTCGAGGTGGCGGTCGGCGGGGCGGTGTTCCCGCACAGCCACCCGACGCACGAGTTCTACTTCGTGATGACGGGCGAAGGCGTCATGACGATCGCCGACGAGGACCGCGCGGTCGGGCCGAGCGACCTCATCTACATCCCGCCCGACACGGTCCACAGCCTCCGGCCGACGGGCGACGAGCCGATCCGGTGCTTCTGCTTCGCGGTCGGCGTCAAAGGCTCCGGCCCCATCGACTACACCACCCACTGACCCACCACCGCGTTCTGACGATTGTTCGTGCTGTCAGACAACGCGGAACGTCATGGGAACGAGTGGGAGCCGACCGGCGCGCGTTCTGACGATTCTTCGTGCTGTCAGACAACGCGGAACGTCATGGGAACGAGTGGGAGCCGACCGGCGCGCGTTCTGACGATTGTTCGTGCTGCTGGGCAGCGCGGATCGTCATGGGAACGAGTGGGAGCGGGCGTCCCGGGACCGCTGGGTCACGGCGCCCGCCGGTCAGTGGCCGGAGCGGCGGGCGGCGAGGGCCACGCGCACCTCCGACGGCGTCGGGTCGCCGGCGAGGAAGCGGTCGGACACCTCGACCGCCAGCACCGACCGCTGCGTCGTGGTGGCCGGCGGCCGGCCGTCGGGCAGCGCCTCGGGGTGGGCGCCGAGGAAGGCCGCGGCGCGCCGGACGGCGTCGTGGCGTGCGCGGTCGTCGTCACCCGGCTCGTCGAACCGCCACTCCCGGACCCTCGCCGCGATGGCCGGCTGCGACGCCTCGGGCTCCAGGCCCGCGGCGGCGAACACCCGGCAGTCGTAGGCCCGGCAGGTGCGGGGCCGGTCCTCGTAGATGGTGCACCCTCCGTCGCCCAGCATCGGGCACCGCCCCCGCTCGTCGTACGGCAGCAAGCGGTGGCCCGGCGGCAGACCAGGTGCCGGGAACAGCAGGTCCGCCGGGATGCGGTCGATCGCCGCGGTCTCGTCGGGGGCGACGTGCACGAACTGCGACGACTCGCAGCACGCGGTGCACCCGTCGCACGGGACGTCGGCGGGTCCGTCCACCTCGAGCGCGGCGCGGGTCGCGGACCACCACGCCCCGAACCGCCCCGCGGCGCGGGACGGGCTCACGCCTCGACGACGAACAGCCGGGCGATGGCGTCGACCACCCGGAACCACTCCTCGGGCGCTGCGGGGCTCGGGTTGAGGTCGCACAGCACCCGCCCGAACGGGTAGGCGGTCACGAACTCCGCCATGGCCTGCGCGTCCAGGTCCGAGCGGACCAGCCCGCGCTGCTGGCCCGTCCGGATGAGGTCGGTGAGCGTGTCGGTGACCCGCTGCTGCTCCGCGCCGAGCGCCGCCCACAGCGACGGGCGCTGCGCCGCCCACCCGAGGATCGCCACCCGACGGCGGCGCTGCGGCGCACGGTCGGGGCCGACGGACATGCGGGTGATGGCATCGAGCCGCACGAGGAGGTCGTCGCGGTTGGACGTGCCCTCGAGGGCTTCACGCATGGCCTCGATGTCCTCCGCCGTCTGGCGGACGAACATGACCGTGCGGGCCGCGTCGATCAGCCCGTCGCGGTTCTCGAAGTGGTGGTACATCGAGCTGGTCGAGGCCCCTGACGCGGCCAGGACGTCCTCGACGCGGAGCCCGCTCTCGCCGTGCTCGTCGAGCATCTCGATCGTGACCTCGAGGATGCGCTCGACGGTTGCCCGGCGGCGGGGAGACGCCGCTGCGGTGACAGCCATCGCGCGATCCTACGGAATCGGGCCCGGGTCAGGCGTGCGTCCCCCACCCGGAGGGACGAACCGCCCGTCCGGCAGCTCCTCGGCCCGACCCGCCTCGACCAGCGCCACGAGGTGCGCCCGCACCGACCGCGCCGCCGGTTCGTGCAGCTCCTGGCGCACGTCCGCGTAGAGGACGGCGACGATCTCCTCGGGCGTCCGAGGCCCGAGCGAGAGCTGGCCGACGATCTGGCGCTCGCGCTCCAGGCGGTGCTCGACGAGCGCGGCGACGTAGGGACGGGGGTCGTCGATCTGCGGTCCGTGCGTGGGCAGGTAGGTGGTCTCGTCCCGGTCGAGGAGCAGGCGGAGGCTGGCGAGGTAGTCCGCGATCCGACCGTCGGGGGGTGAGATCACCGAGGTCGACCACCCCATCACGTGGTCACCGGGGAACAGCACGTTCCGGCGGCGCTCCGAGTAGCACACGTGGTTCGAGATGTGGCCGGGCGTGTGGAGGCACTCGAAGCGGAACGTCGGGCCCTCGACCACGTCCCCGTGTCGGACCGCGACGTCGGGCACGAAGTCGAGGTCCCCGTGCTCCTCCGCAGGCGCGGCGTCGGCGTCGGCCGCGACCGGGTGCGGCCCGAACCCGTAGGTGGTCGCGCCGGTGCGCTCACGCAGCAGCGCGGTGGCCGGCGAGTGGTCGGCGTGGGTGTGGGTCACGAGGAGGTGCGTGACGCGGCCGCCGGCGTCCTCCACCGCGCGCAGGACGGCCGCGGCGTGCTCCTCCGATGCGGGACCGGCGTCGACGACCGCGACGTCGCCCTCCCCCACCAGGTACGTGCCGGTCCCCCACGCCGTGAACTTGTTCGGGTTCTCGGCCACCACGCGACGGATGCCGGGCCGGACCTCGACGGCCTCCCCGTACCGCGGGTCGAACTCGGTCAGGAAGGTGAGCGCCACGGCCGCACGCTACGGCGCGTGGCGCGCGGCCAGCGCAGCACCGGTCCGCTGGAGCGCGCGCCGCAGCGCGGCCGGCGCGACGACCTCGAAGGAGGCCCCGAGGCGCAGCAGCTCGTCGTGGGCGACGGCCTCCGACTCGCTGCGCACCTCCACCTCGCACCACCCGTCGGCATCGAGGGGACCGGCCGAGGCGATCGCCTCGGCCGCGCCGTCGGGGGTGAGCACGTGGCGGAGCCACCCGAGCCGCTCCGCCGGGAGGCGCAGCAGCACCCGGTAGCGGCGGATGTCGTGGTCGAACGACCGGGACAGCGACGTCCACGCCCCGCGGAGGTCGAACCCCGCCGGTCGATCCACCGGCTCCGGCCGGAGGCGCACCGACGCGACGCGGGAGACCCGGAACATCCGCAGCTGGTGGGTGCGACCGGCCGTCGCCACGAGGTACCAGGTGCCCGCCTTCACGACGAGCCCGAGCGGGCCGACGGTGCGGCGCACCACGTGACCCGACCGCCGGTACCTCAGGTCGGCGCGCCGGTCCTCGAGCACGGCCCGCGACAGCTCGGCCAGCGCCGGCGCGTCCTCCGCCTCGCGGAACCAGCCCGGCGCGTCGATCAACACGCGGTCCCGGAGGCGGGCGGTGCCCTCCCGGGCGTCCGCGGGCAGCGCCGCGTCGAGCTTCCGCTGCGCGAGGACGAGGCCGGGACCGAGGCCGAGCTGCCGGGCCGCGTCGGGCGCTCCGGCCAGCGCCAGGGCCGCCGCCTCGGACGCGCTCAGCCCGGTCAGGCGCGTCTGGTAGCCGTCGAGCAGGCCGATGCCGCCGCCCGGTCCGCTCTCGGTCGTCACCGGGACCCCGGCCGCCGACAGCGCGACGACGTCCCGGTACACCGTGCGCACCGACACCTCGAGCTCCTCGGCGAGGCGCGACGCCGTGGTCGGGCCCGACGCCTGGAGCGTGAGGATCATCTGCAGCAACCGGTCGGCCCGCACCCCGTGGAGGCTACGAGCGGATGACTGACACTCGATGTCAGGGATGGCCGTGCAGGATGGTCCGATGATCTCCTTCGACGAGTTCCGCACCGCCGCGCCCGAGCTGGCCGCGCCCATCCTCGACCGGTTCGCCACCGAGCGGTTCGGCCTGCTCGGCACCGTCCGCCGCGACGGCTCGCCACGGGTGAGCCCCATCGAGGTGGCGCTCCACGAGGGCCGCCTGACCATGGGGATGATGCCCGGCTCCGCCAAGATGCTCGACGTGCGGCGGGACCCGCGGGCCTGCCTGCTCACCCCGGTCACGGACCGCATGGTGCCGACCGGCGAGGGCAAGCTCTTCGGCCGGATCGAGGAGGTGCACGGCGAGGACGCCGAGCGGCTCCTCCGTGCGATGGTCGCGGAGCTCGAGGGCGCCGAGTGGGAGGACCTCGCCGGCTCGCCCGTGTTCGAGATGCGCGTCGCGGCGGCGGCCTGGCAGGGCGTCCACGGCGACGCGTGGGAGACGCGGTCGTGGTCCGTCGGCGGCGGGTCCCGCCACCGACGGCGCGAGGGGGCCACCGGCCTCCCGGAGGACGTGACCTGACGCCGGCGTCAGGAATCGGCGCACGCGGCGCCGGGAACCGCGAGGATGGGTCCGTGCCGGGAGGGAACGTCACCGAGGGAACGGGCGCGATCGGCTTCGTCTGCGCCATGCCGATGGAGATGAAGCCGCTCCGGGGTCCGCTCGGGCTCCGCCGCGAGGGGGACGGGCGCGTGCTGCGCGGCTCCCTCGGTGGGCGCCCCGTCGTGGGGGTCGTCACCGGCATGGGCACCGAGCTCGCCCGGACCGGCACGGAGGAGCTGCTCGACGCGGCCGAGGTCGACCACGTCGTCGTCGTCGGCATCACCGGGGCGCTCGAGAGCGAGACGCCCATCGGCACGCTGGTGCGGCCCGAGGTGGTCATCGACTCGGCGACGGGCGACCGGCACGCGCCCACGCCGCTCGGCACGGGGCCCACCGGCGGTGCGATGTGGACGACGGACTCGCTCACCACCGACGCGGAGGACCTGGCGCGCCTGCGGGCCGACGGCGTGATCTCGCTCGACATGGAGACGGCGTCGATCGCCTCGATCTGCGAGGCACGGGGCGTGCCGTGGTCCGTCGTCCGGGCCATCAGCGACCGTGCCAACGACGGCTCCGTGGACGAGGAGGTCTTCGGGCTCTCGCACCAGGACGGCTCGCCGAACTGGCGGGCCGTCGCCCGCTTCGTCGTGACCCGGCCGCACCGGCTGCCGCGCCTCGCCGCCGTGGGTCGCGGGGCGCAGCACGCGGCGTCGGTCGCCGCCGCGGAGGCCGTCGAGGTGTGCCGATGAGCGGATGCGGGTGCCCGATGGTCAGGTGTGATCGGATGGGGACATGTTCCTGGGCATCGTGATCTTCTTCGTCGCCGCGATCGTGCTGGTGATCGCCTTCATGGCCCTCATCGGGCGCCGTCGCTCGTACGAGGACTCGGGCGACCCCCGGGACGAGCTGACCGACGAGGAGTTCCGCCGCATCGAGTTCGGCGACGAGGACATCTGACGCGCTCCACGGCGCCCGGCCTCAGCCGGTGCTGCAGGAGCGGGACCCGGCCTCGGTCGCGCCGGTGAGGGCGTCCACCGGGTAGGCGACCGTGTCGCCCGTCTGGGGGTCGCGCGCCGCGACCACCCCGACCGCCCGGCCCGCGGCGTCGACGACCACGCCGCCCGAGATGCCGGGCACGGCCTGGACGTCGATGATCAGCATGTCGACCGTGCCGCCGTAGCCCTGGCGGCGCTCCACCTGCACGACGCGGCCGATGCCGGCGCGGAACGCGCCGCCGGGGTACCCGGCCACCATCACGGAGCTGCCGACGACGGGCCGGGGCCCGATGGGCAGGGCCTGCGCCCCGGCGTCCTCGAACGGCGTCGGGTCCAGGTGCACGGCGTCTCGGTCCGCGACGCGGACGGTGACGTCCGAGTCGGCGTGGTCCTCGCCCGGGTCGTCGAGCACCGCGTGCGAGGCGCCGGCGACGACGTGCTGGTTGGTGACGGCCATCGGTCCGTCGGGCAGGTCGAGCAGCGTCGCGGTGCCCTGCCTCGCCTCGCCGCACCCCGTGGCGAGCACCCGGGTCACGGCGTCGCGGACGTGGTCGGCCACCCCGGGATCGACGGTGGCGGACCGGTCGAGCTGCGCTCCCTGCACGCTCGCGACCGGCTGGGACGCGGGCGCGCCCGCATCACGCCACCAGGTCGCCAGGCCCACCACCACGGAGAGCGCCACGGCGACCGCCGCCACGGCCCCCAGCCGCCGCACCGCCACGGGCCCAGGGAACCGCGCCCTCGCCCGGCGGGCAAGCGGGCGGGTAGATCAGCCCCCGTCGTTGCCGCGGCGCGACAGGTAGAGGTCCCAGACCCGGTCGACCGCCACCGTGGCCGTGAGCTCGCCGTCGTGCACCTGCCGCTCCACCTCGCCGAGCCGGGCGGTCACGTCGGGCTGCGCCCGGAGGTCGTCGCGGAGCCGGTCGTCGAGCATCGACCACATCCAGCGCACCTGCTGGGCCCGGCGGCGGGCGTCGAGCTCCCCGGTCGCCGTCATCCGCTCGCGGTGCACCTCGACCTGCCGCCAGAGCTCGTCGAGGCCGACGTCCTGCAGGCCGGAGCACGTGAGGACCGGCGGCGTCCACGTGGGCGACGCCGGCGACATGAGGTGCAGTGCGGCGCGGTAGTCGGCGGCGGCGAGCTCGGCACGGGTGCGGTTGTCACCGTCGGCCTTGTTGACCGCGACCAGGTCGGCGAGCTCGAGCACGCCCTTCTTGATCCCCTGCAGGTCGTCGCCCGCACCGGCCAGCATCAGCACGAGGAAGAAGTCGACCATGTCGGCCACGACGGTCTCGGACTGGCCGACGCCGACCGTCTCCACGAGCACGACGTCGAAGCCCGCCGCCTCGCAGACCACGATCGTCTCCCGCGTGGCCCGGGTCACGCCACCGAGCGTCGTGCCCGCCGGCGACGGCCGGATGAACGCCGCAGGATCGACGGCGAGTCGCTCCATGCGCGTCTTGTCGCCGAGGATCGAACCGCCCGAGCGCGAGCTGGTGGGGTCGACCGCGAGGACCGCGACGCGGTGGCCGGCGCCCGTGAGGTCGATGCCGAGCTGGTCGATGAACGTGCTCTTGCCGACGCCGGGCACGCCCGTGATGCCCACCCGGTGCGCGCCGCCGGCGTGCGGTAGCAGGGCCAGGATCACCTCCTGGGCGAGCGCCCGGTGCTCGAGGTTCGAGCTCTCGACCAGGGTGATGGCGCGGGCGAGGACCGAGCGGTCGCCCGAGCGCACGCCGTCCACGTAGTCCTCGACCCCGAGCCGACCGGCCATCGGGCGGCACCCTAGCGGCGCGCCCCGCGTCGCCATCGCAGCACGACCGGCGGTCACCGACCTACATGGGGTCAACCGGGCCTGGGTAGGAGGGTCGTCACGTAGCCTCGCCAGGCGGGACGTGCTCCCGGCGGCGCACGGACGGGCCAGGACCGCGACGAGCAAGGAGCTGCAGGGGCGATGAGCCGCAGGACCAAGGACGAGCGACGGCGCGACTACCTGGACATCGGCATGGAGCTGGTGGCGGAGGCGGCGACGGTCCGGCCCGATCCCGGCCTGGCGCTGGCGCACGTCCGCATCGCCGACGTGGCCGAGCGCGCGGGCGTCACCAAGGGGGCGCTGTACCACCTGTGGGACTCGCAGGAGGCCTACTGGCACGACCTGCTCGAGTTCCTGCTCGAGGAGCGGCGGCTCGCCGGCTTCGCCGACCTTCCCGACCTGAGCCAGGACGTGGCCGCCGAGGTCGACGGCCCGCCCACGACCGTCCAGTGGTCGAACGCCGTCTTCGACCACTTCAAGGACGACCCGACCTTCTACGCCCGCATCGGCATCTTCTCGTACCTCCACGACGACGGCGTGCGGGCCGGCCTCGCCGAGGAGTTCCGCACCACGATGGACCGCTTCGAGGCCATGACCGCCGACTGGGTGCGCGCCGTCGGCCGCCGCGCCCGTCCCGGGATGGAGATCCGCGACTTCGCGGTGGCGGTGACCGCGCTGATGCAGGGGTTGTGCCTGGAGCACCGGGTCGATCCGGCCCGCACGCCCGACATCGACGTCGACGGTCCGCGGGTGAGCCTGTTCGCGGCGGGGGTCGACGGGCTGCTCGAGGCCTTCACGGAACCGGCGCCCGGCGGGCGGGCCGTGCGCGACGAGGAGGCGGCCTGATGGCGCGGCCCACCGCCGAGGACCGGCGGCGCGACTACCTCCAGGTCGGCGCCGACCTCGTGGCGGAGTTCGACCTCGCCAACGCGAAGCAGGTGCCGCTCGACGCCCTGGCCAACATCAAGGTCGCCGACGTCGCGCGCCGCGCCGGCGTCACCAAGGGCGCGCTGTACCACATCTGGGAATCGCAAGAGGAGTACCGACGGGACCTGCTCCGCCACCTCCTGGAGCTCGAGCAGCAGGCGGGCATCCGGGACACCGCGGAGTTCCTCGCCGAGCAGCCGCCCGGCCTCACGGTGACGGAGTCGATGAGCCGGCTCGCCGACTTCGCGTTCGACCGGCTCAAGGACGACCCACGGATGCTGGCCCGGTTCAGCTTCTACAACTACGCGGACGACCCCGAGGTGAACGAGCTGCTGTCGCAGGGCGCGGGCGGGTTCGTCCCGTACTACGAGCAGTACCTGAAGGCCGCCCGCCGGCGCGTGCGCGAGCCGTACACGCTCCGCCAGCTGATCATCTCCACCAACGCCTACTTCTTCGGGATGATCATCCGGCACCGGACGTCGCCGGGGTCCTCCGAGCGGCAGGTCGAGCGCGACGGCCGGACGTGGAGCCTCTACTCGTTCGGGCTCGAGGCGCTGATCGCGCACTTCACCGAGCCCGCCGACGGCGCACCCGCGGTCTGACGCCGATCGCACCGTTCTGTGACGCGGAACGGGGCCCCTGGCCACCGTTCTGCGACACAGAACGACGAGGGTCAGCCGAGGTCGTAGCCGAGCTGGTCCGCGAGGCGGTCGAGGAGGTCCGACGCCGCCTCGTGGATGACCGTGCCGGGCGGGAACACCGCGACGGCGCCCGCGGCGTACAGCGCGTCGTAGTCCTGCGGCGGGATCACGCCGCCGACCACGATGAGGATGTCGGGCCGGCCGAGCTCCTCGAGCGCCGCCTTCAGCTCGGGCACGAGCGTGAGGTGCCCCGCCGCGAGCGACGACGGGCCGACGATGTGCACGTCGGCCTCGACGGCCTGGCGGGCCACCTCCTGCGGCGTCTGGAACAGCGGTCCGATGTCGACGTCCCAGCCGAGGTCCGCGAAGGCCGACGCGATGACCTTCTGCCCGCGGTCGTGGCCGTCCTGCCCCATCTTGGCGAGCAGGATGCGGGGCCGGCGGCCGTCAGCCGCCTCGAACGCGGCCACCTTCCGTCGGACGTCGTCCACGGCACCTCCACGTTCGCCGAGCTCGTTGCGGTACACGCCGGAGATCGACCGGATGTCGGCCCGGTGCCGACCGAACACGCGCTCGAGCGCGTCGCTGATCTCCCCGACCGACGCCTTCGCCCGAGCCGCGGCGACCCCGAGGTCGAGCAGGTTGCCGTCGCCGGTCTCCGCGCACCGCGTGAGCGCGTCGAGCGCGTCCCGCACCGCGTCGGCGTCGCGCTCGGCGCGCAGCCGCTCGAGCTTCGCGACCTGGCCGGCGCGCACCGCCGAGTTGTCGACCTTGAGCACGTCGATGTCCTCGTGCTCGTCGAGCCGGTACTTGTTGACGCCGATCACGGGCTGCCGGCCGGAGTCGATCCGGGCCTGGGTGCGGGCGGCGGCCTCCTCGATGCGCAGCTTCGGGATGCCCGCCTCGATCGCCTGCGCCATGCCGCCCAGCTCGTCGACCTCGGCGATGTGGGCGAGGGCCTTCGTGGCGAGCTCGGCCGTGAGCCGCTCGACGTAGTAGCTGCCGCCCCACGGGTCGATGACGCGCGTGGTGCCCGACTCCTGCTGGAGGAAGAGCTGGGTGTTGCGGGCGATGCGGGCCGAGAAGTCGGTGGGCAGTGCGAGCGCCTCGTCGAGCGAGTTCGTGTGCAGGCTCTGCGTGTGGCCCTGGGTGGCGGCCATCGCCTCGACGCAGGTGCGGACGACGTTGTTGAACACGTCCTGCGCGGTGAGCGACCAGCCCGACGTCTGCGAGTGCGTGCGCAGCGACAGCGACTTGTCGTTCGACGGCGCGAACCGCTCCTTCACGAGCTTCGCCCACAGCAGCCGCGCGGCGCGGAGCTTCGCGACCTCCATGAAGAAGTTCATGCCGATCGCCCAGAAGAACGACAGCCGCGGCGCGAAGGCATCCACGTCGAGGCCGGCGTCGAGGCCCGCCTGCACGTACTCGAGGCCGTCCGCGAGCGTGTAGGCCAGCTCGAGGTCGGCCGTCGCCCCGGCCTCCTGCATGTGGTAGCCGGAGATCGAGATCGAGTTGAACCGCGGCATCCGCTGCGACGTGTAGCTGAAGATGTCGGAGATGATCCGCATCGACGGCGTCGGCGGGTAGATGTAGGTGTTCCGGACCATGAACTCCTTGAGGATGTCGTTCTGGATCGTGCCGGCGAGCTGCTCGGGCGCCACGCCCTGCTCCTCGGCCGCGACGATGTAGAGCGACAGCACGGGCAGCACCGCGCCGTTCATGGTCATGGACACGGACATCTGGTCGAGCGGGATGCCGTCGAACAGGACGCGCATGTCGTAGATGGAGTCGATCGCCACGCCGGCCATGCCGACGTCGCCCGCGACGCGCGGGTTGTCGGAGTCGTAGCCGCGGTGGGTCGGCAGGTCGAAGGCCACGGACAGGCCCTTCTGCCCGGCCGCGAGGTTGCGCCGGTAGAAGGCGTTCGAGTCCTCCGCCGTGGAGAAGCCCGCGTACTGGCGGATCGTCCACGGCTGGTTCACGTACATGGTCGGGTACGGGCCCCGCAGGAACGGCGGGAGGCCGGGGAAGGTCCGGAGGAAGTCGAGGCCGTCGAGGTCCTGCGCGGAGTAGAGCGGCGCGACGTCGATGCCCTCGGGCGTCTGCCACACCTGCTTGGCGGGCTCGAGCCCGGTGGCGGCCTCCGCCGCGGCCTCCCAGCGGCCTCGGGCGCCGGCGTCGGCGGCGTGGCGCGGCGGCAGGTCCACGCGGGAGAGGTCGGGGACCGTGAAGCCCGGCTGGTCGCTCATCTGGTCACCCCTTCGACGCCGAGGACGTCGTGCGCCCCGGCCAGCACCTGCAGCACGTCGACCCCGACGTGCACGAACTCGTCGACCCCGGCCTGCTCCTCGGCGTCCCGGCGGTCGCCCGGGTTGCCGGCGAGGTACAGCCGCTCGACGCCGGCGGCCTTCAGGGCCTTGGCGGTCGCCTCGGCCTCGTCCGCGTAGCGGCCGTCGGAGGAGCAGAGGCAGGCGATGCGCGCACCGCTCGCCACGAGGTCCTCCGCAGCCTCCTCCGGCGTGGCGAACCCGCTCGACGCACCCCGGTCCGAGGTGGCCGCACGGATGCCGCCCGCCTCGAACAGGTTCTTCGCGAACGTGGCCCGGGCGGTGTGCACCGCGACCGGACCGAGGTTGGCGAGGAACACGACCGGCTCCCGACCGTCGGCCCGGGCGGCGTCGGCCGCGTCGCGCAGCGACTCGAACTGCTCCGCCCAGCGCACCGGCTCGAGCAGCGGCGACTCACCGCCGGGACGCCGGTCGCGCTCGGGCGGCGGGTCCTCGTCCAGGTTCGGGAACTCGCTGACCCCGGTGATCGGCGAGCGGCGCGTGGCCACCGCGGCGAGGCGGGCGGTCCGCACGTCGGCGATCCGGGCGGCGAGCGAGCCGTCGAGGAGCACGGCCGGCATGCCGCCCGCCTGCTCCAGCTCCTGGAACGTCCGCCAACCGAGGTCCGCGAGCTCGTCGGTCAGCGACTCGACGTAGCCGGACCCACCCGCCGGGTCGAGCACGCGGCCGAGGTTCGACTCCTCGACGAGGAGCAGCTGCGTGTTGCGGGCCATCCGCCGGCCCAGCTCCCCGGCGTCCACGCCGAGGAGCTCGTCGTACGGGTCCGCGGTCACGCCGTCGGCCCCGCCGACGCCGGCGGCGAACACGGCGGCGGTCACGCGCAGCAGGTTCACCCACGGATCGCGGCGCGTGAGCATGCGCTGGGCGGTCCGCACGTGCAGCGCGGCGGCCCGCGCCTCGGCGGAGGCGCCGCAGGCCTCGAGCAGCGCCGCCCACAGCCGCCGCGCCGCGCGCAGCTTGGCGACCGTCGCGAACACGTCGGCGTCGGCACCGAGCTCGAGCTCGATCTGCGACGTGGCGGTGTCGGCGTCGAGCCCGGCGGCGGCCATCGCCCTCAGCGTCGCCGCGCCGGAGGCCAGCATGACGGCGAGCTCCTGGCCCTCCGACGCGCCGGCCTCGACGGCCGGGAGCGTGCTGACCGTCGCCGCACGGACGCGGGGGTGGCTCGACGCGGTCGACGTCGCGAGCCGCCCGACATCGGCCAGGAGCGCGTGCACGTCCACGCCGGACGCACCCGAC
>JAEVZA010000395.1 GCA_023392475.1 Actinomycetes bacterium
TCGAGCACGCCGAAGCGCTCGTCCTCGCTCAACACCGCCGGATCGACCGTCGACAACGCCCGACCGGCATCCACGAAGTGCTTGGAACCGTCGGTGCCATCCAGGCCCGGGCCGTCGAAGCCGGTCATCGGCAGCACACGCCGATCCGAGCAGCCCGCGGTCTCGCCGTCCCTCCCCGACTCCCCAGTCGAACGCATGTTCGTACCCTACGAGGAGGCTGTGACGGCCAACCCGACCACTACCCGACGACGCGACCGCCGGCCCACGCCCGCGCATTCTCATGACGATCAGCGCTGCCAGACAGCACGAACAATCGTCAGAACGCGATCTCGCGACCTGCCGGTCACGGTCGGGCTGGGGCGGGGCGGACCTGGGAGCTGTGAACCGCGGCTGAGATGACATTGACAACCGCGATCCGACATTGCAGCCCACGTGGATTCAGGGCTGCCTCCCCGCCAAAGCCGGAGGTGGCGTCGCGGTCGGTGTTGAGGGCCACCTTCGACGCGCCTACCGAGCTGGCCAGCGAGGAGCACGGAGATCGTTCAGGTCCACCACGTGGCGACTGGTAGCGGCGGCACCTCGGCAGCGCCGTACCAGCGGTTCGGCGAGAACCAGCGCACGATCTCGCTGCGCCCGGCAGCCCGACGTCTTCGACTCGTTCGCGCTCGGGCTGCGATGGCACCACCAACCTCCGCAGGATGGTCTTGGTCGGTCGCTCGAAGCCCCACCAGTACGCGTGGGCAAGCATCTCGCGGTTGGATCTCAGTCGTCTCGAGCGTGTCGAGAGAACGTCTTGCGGAAGCGGCGCCAACCGGCTGCGCATGGACTTGGAGCCCCGCCAGATCGGGTCGGGGGCATCACCAGAAGACGCTCTGGGCCGAGCGGCAACAGGACGACCCCGGCTGTTGCCACACCGGCTCGCTGGTTCCGCAGGCCATCTGGACCGCCGACGGGTAGCACCGGCTGGTCCGTGGTCACCAGGATGCGCGAGGTCTCGTAGAGCACCCACGAACGCGCATGCATGATCGGGGCAAGGTCGCGACCGAACTGCCACGCCGATCGGCGGGAACCCCCAGGCAGGCAGACGGCCCTCGCGGCGCCCAACCGGGCACCGATACCGTGGGCCTGTGGACGCCGACCTGTGCTTCGACCCGAACGAGTGCGACACGGCGCTCGTCGTCGAGTGCTGGATCTCGCACGGCCCACGCGCCAACGACGGGTCGTTCGATCCCCAGCCCGGAGACACCGTGAACGTCACCGACGACGAGGAACCACCGGAACCGGCACGGGTGCTGCGCCGAGACGGCAACCGCGTGTGGGTCCAGCTCGACGTGACCAACGACGTCTGACCCAGCCCTCCCTCGAAGCCCGAGGCCGGCTCGTTGTCATGACCCGCGACAGCTCGTCGCGTCCCCGCGTGTTGCAGAAGACTGCAGATGTTGCAGGGTTCTGCAGCCTCAAGACGTGCGGCGCTCGCAATGCCAGAGCGGTTGACCGAGACGAAGCGAGCTGCAGGTTCGGTCGTAGAGGTTGTGATCGTGGACGACGAGCCCGCTCGGATCGACGCCTCGCACGAAGTTCGGCCGGCGCGCCGCCGACGAGTGACGCGATGCCACCTCCTGGCGCGAGGCAGCAGCCTGAGCTGGTCGCGCACGATGCGCACCAGCGGTCCCCACAGGTCCCCGAGGCGTTTCTCGAGCACCCCGGCAGGCAGTGCACCGCGATCGAAGACCAGAGCGACCGGGCGGACCGGCTCGGGCCAACGACGCCACGTCACCGGTGGACCCCAGTCGGGGAAGAAGCCAGCCTCGATGACCGGGCTGATCCAGCCGTCCTCCATGACGCCCTGCAGCTCCGCGAGGAGGTCCATCTCGGGGCCGTCGACGGGAACGGCGTAGCTGGCTGCGGGTCGCCGCGTGACGATGTCGCCGCGAGCGTCGATGCACCGATAGGTCGCGAAGTCCGCTTCCAAGGCGGCGGCCACGTCCGAGTCCCCGACGATGGGCATCGAGTCCGCGAGCGGGTCATCAGCCATCGGGATCAGTTGTCGGTCGGCGATTCGCGGATGACGACCTGGCCCGTTTCGTCCATCCCGGCCGCGTCGACGCCCATTTCCTTCAGATCGTCGTGGAGGTTCTGCTGGGCCATCTGGTCGACGATCCAGGCGAACATCCAGTCCGAGTAGGCCTCACCATTGGCTTCCATCTCGGCGCGCAGCTCGCGGACCCACGGGACGTCGAGGTCGGCCCCAGAGGGCCAGTACTCGTTCATCTCACCGCTCCTCCAGGTTCTGCACCGCGTCGCCGTACACCTCGTCGGTACGGGCATCGGATCGTCGGATGATCTCCCGACGTGCGGCGACACGCTCCTCGGCCGTGGCCGCGGTGACCATGCGCTGACGCAGCTCGGCGTCGGACTCTGCGGGGCGCCGGATGACGACCTCGCCGTCAGCATCGAGTTCGCTGTACGGCTCGCCGCGAACCTCGAACTCAGCAACCAGGTCCAACGAGTCCAGCCCCTTGGCGATCCGCTGATCCCAACCAGCACGCACGACCGCCTGCTGCTCATCGCTCAACACGTCATACGAACGCGTCCCCGCAAGCACCTCATCGATCGCTTGATCGCGCATGATGCCGGTGTACCTCACGATGCCGTGCCGGAGGCGGCGATTTCGATCTCTGCCGCGCTGCTCGCCTGACCACGACGTCGACTGGGGTGCTACACCTCGGCCGCATCGAGCTGTGGCCGGCACCCGCCAACCTCGACAAGCCGCTGCCCTGACCGCCGACCGTTGCGACACGAGCCCCGCGTCGCGTTCCCACCGATGTCACCCCGGTTGCGCATCGTCACGTTATGGACGGCGCACCAGATGACGCGACATCGAACGACCGGCCCAGGACCTGGGCGGGGTGGCAGCAGCTCGCCGGGCCCTACACCGACACCGCCGGGGCCGCTCGCCGGCTCGGCTGCGAGGCGGGCGACGTCGTGGAGAGGGTCGCCTGCCGTGAGCTGCTCGCGGTCACCGTGACCGGTGGCGAGTACCCGTGGGTGTTCCCGACCCGCCAGTTTCCGGTGGTCGAGGCGATGCCGCGCTTGTTGGCCTCCGCCGGCTACCGACCGCAGCGGGAGTGGGCCGGTTGGCAGATCGCATGGTGGCTGGCCCTGGTCGACCCCAGCGTCAGCAGCGACAGCCCGTACGACGCGCTGGGCGCGGGGCGGGTCGACGAGGTCCTGACGTGGACGGTGCTGGTCCGCCCTCCATCAGAAGGCCCGCCGGACCTGCTCGAGCGCATCCAGGACTTCCTGGCCAAGTACCCGACCGAGCCGCCGACCGCTGATCCGCAAGCGCGCAGAGCGCTGCGAGGTGCAGCCGATGAGCTCCTGCGCCGCGCACTCGAGTTGCCCCCGCCGAGCCGTCGGTAGCCGGCTCCGGAGGGTGGCGCCGGCGATGCAGGCCCTGTCGCCGCGGTTCGGTCTTCGACCCAGGACCTCGGTCCATTCGGTGGCGTTGTGACAGGGCAGTCCCAGGCTGTGCTCGTGAGGTCGAGACGGTTCTCGCTGCGGCATGCCACCGCCACTCGCAGGGCGAACGTCGCGCTCGCGCGGATCGCCGAGCGCGTCGACGGCGACCCGATCACCGCGGTCGTCGCAGCATGTCTGCTCGAACAAGCCGCCGACATCCTCGACGGGGGACAGCGGCTACTGGACGCTCTCGTTCGGCCCACCAAGGTCCGGCTCGACTACGAGGCCGCGGCGCGTGCCAAGTGGCTACGCCAGCAGGCAGCAGCCGGCCGGAGCGCCGCGGGATCGTCGGATCCCTGACCCGGGACCGCACAGCTTTCGACGGGTCGCGATGTCGCAGGCGCGAAGGAGGATGTGGGCATGGTCCCTCGACGACTGCCACGTCGACCGGTGGCGCCGGATGAGCGGTACCGGATGCGCCGCCTCACCGACTCGGAGCTCAACGCGATCTGCCGTCTCGCGCGGCAGGGTCGTGGCGGGCCGGACCGGGCGTCGAGGCGCTGTGGGATGTCGTCCACCAGGAGGCCGAAGGCATCAGCGCCGCGGAGGCCGCGGCATGGCCGGGCGGCTACCACGTCGCGGACTACGCCATCGCTCGGGACCAGGCCGGTGCCATCCATGACGCCATGGTTCTCGACCGACAGCGTCCCGACTGGGTTGTCCGTGACATCGACATGACCTGGGTCTTCTACTCGCCGGCCGAGTACTGACCTCGCCGCCGAGCGAGGCGACGTGGGTCGGTGATGGGGCCCCGACTTCGGTGGGATGTCTGGCGGATCCCCCGCCGGCCTGACTGAGCCCACGATCCGGCACCTCGGTGGCGCCGGAGGGCCACTCCGGGTTGCTGAGCACATCCGGCACTATGTGCATCACGGCACTTGGCGAGCCGTCGACAAGAGACGGCTCGCTGCAGCTCTCCGGCGACACGGCCGATCGTCGGACGGCTGACGGTTGGACGGAGCGGTCTGAGCCGCTAGTCGTCGGCGAGTTCGGCGGCGAAGCCACCACCGCCCACGAGCGGGAACACCAAGCGGTACTCGCCGTCGACCGGCAGTGTGAACGACGGACCCGGCGGGAGGGCGTTGCCGTCAGGGTCGTACACCGCGACGCCCGTCCAGGCCGGAAGGACGGACAGGTGCTCGCCGGCGGTGCCGGTGTAGTGATACGTGAGCGACTGGCCTTCGAGCCCGCTGACTGTGGTGGTGCCGAGTCCGATCGCTCCTCGGTCCTCGTCGACGCTGAAGCACAGGCGGAACGGGACCAGCGGGCTCGGGGCGGCGATGTGGACCTTGTAGCGGCCCGTGTTCGGCAGGTTGAACTTGCCCAGCCCGCTCCCCACGATCGAGTTGGACGGGACAATCGAGGCCCCACCCGGCGCGGTGACGGTGTACTCGGATGCCTGGACCACGGAGGTCAACACGTTGAAGACCGACCCGCCTGTCCCGTCGAAGTAGAACGTCTCGCCACCCGGCACGCTCTGGATGCCGTCACGGCACCCCTGGCCGAGCACGGTTCCAGATGGCGTACTGCTGCAGGCACCCAACACCAGCACCGCTGCCAGTGACGCCACCGCTGCCGTGATCGTTCGTCGCACGCTTCCTCCCTTGGACAAGCCAGATTCCAAACCAGGACCGCGGTGACCGCCACGGTTCATGTGGGGCGACTCCCCACCAGTCCCAGGTGCATGAGGGCCACCAGCTGCCCGGCCGGGACAACTGGCAACTGCGTCGCCGACCGCCAAGCATTCAGCCGGCTACCGCCATCGCGGTCGTGGCCTCACCAACCGGGGACGGGCACCGGGTCGTGTGAGGTATCGAGCCAGCACTGGAGACCACCGTCGGAGAGCCGTGCGCACAGCTCCGAGAGGTCAGCCACACCGGTCAGTGACTCGAACGGGAACGGGTCCGGTTTGGTCGGGAAGTGGTAGCAGTCGACGGTCCCGTCCACGAACACAGCGCAACCACCGGTGTTCTCGACGACGCCGGTCAAGCCGGGGATCTTCTCGTACCAGTCGAGCGGCGGGACGGGTCCCCCTCCCGGTGGCGGTCCCCAGCACCGAGTGGTCGTGTCGGCAAGGACGACGCATGGGGTGCCGAGCCCTCCAGTCAGCTCGATCTCCTTCGCGTTGGTGAGGTTGCCGATCGTCCGAGGCGTCAGTGCAGCGTCGAAGCCGAGCGGTGGGTTGGGGTCGAGCGTGTACTGGTTGCCCCAGCAGACGACGGCTCCCGTGGTGCGGATCGCGCAGGTTGTCTGGTCGCTGGCGGCGATCCGCTTGGCGGTCAGGCCCGCCACGTTGGTGTCGGTGGAGACGCCGAGCAGGCCGTTGCCGAGCTCGCCGCGGCTGTTGTTCCCGCGGCAGCGGACCGCACCGTTGCCGAACAGGAAGCAGAGGTGTTCGTACCCGGCCGAGATCGCGGCGACTGTCGCGAGGCCGACGTCGACCGGGGTGGTGTAGAAGCCTGCTCCGCCGGGGAGGAGCTCGTGGTAGTAGTTGTCGCCCCAGCAGCTCACGCGGCCGGTGCTGCGCAACGCGCAGCTGAAGTTGTAGCCGGTGGTCACCGAGACGGCGTCGGTGATGCCAGGGACGGTGGTGGCCGCCGCAGAGTTGGTGCGGGTGCCGTCACCGAGCTGTCCCCAGTCGTTGAATCCGAAGCAGCCAACGGTGCCGTTGCTGCGGATCGCACACGACTGGCGACCGGGCACCGTGTCGACGAGATGTGGGCCAGCCGGGGGCGGTGGCGGGCCCGACGTCGGGGCTGGTGTCGAACACCCGGCGGCCACAACGACGATCACCACCGCCACCACCACGGCGCCGAGTCGGACCGACCCGTCCCCGGGTCCCAGCGATCGGTACATGGCTCGCCCCCTCGTCGATTCCGACTCGACCCTACTGATCAGGCCGATCCAGACCAGTGGGGACAACTCCCCACTTCCCGAGTGGTGGGCTCGTTGAGTCCCTGCACCCGGACCTGCGGTCCAGAGAGCCGTTGCCGATCTCGCCGCTGTCGATGTCGCCCCTGCACCAACATGGCCGCCGTCGAGACGAGCGCCGAGTGGCCGCCTGTAGTGCCACTGGTCGCGCTCACCCCTCCCACCGTGGCGAACCCGGCGGTGACGACTGGTGCCGACGGGACTGCGTGGACGGCCATCTAGGGTCCGTACCGGCGAACCGGTACCAGCGCCGTGCGGACCGTCCGCTTCACGGTCACGGCTGTCTCGAGCGATGGACAGCCGTGGCTGTCTGCGTCGCCCGACAAGCTCCTGACCGTCCCCAAGCCGTTCTGACAGCGCTCCGGCTGATCAGCCGACCCAGGGTGCTCCCCAGCGGGCCTGCGCTTCGGTCTTCGCGGCGTTCGAGACCGGGAACCGCCAGGTCGTACCGAACAGCGCCGTGAGGTTCTTGCCGGCCGCAGCTGATGCGGCGAGGACGAGGTTGTCGACGGCGGCTGCGGTCGACACTGCCGTCGGTCGCTTCGCTGCCTCGATCCACATGTCGTTGTAGAAAGCCGGCCCGAACGTGGCCGACAGCCGCATCATGAACGACGCGAACAGGTCGGTCGCGCCCCAGCCGCTGCCGGGAACGCCGTTGCCGGACGCGAGGGTGGTCGCCCACGTGTTCGCCGGGTTGGCGACGTACTGGTCGACGAGGCCAGCGATCTGGTCCTCGAAGGTGTTGAACGGAAGCCCGTTGAACGGACCGCCCGCGACCGCGGCGGCGTGCATGGAGACGAACCGGTTCAAGACGGCGTACCCGCTTGTGGCCGACGATCCGTAGGCAGCGTTGTCGGGTGCGGTGAGCTGGTCTGTGTAGAACCAGAAGTTGCGGCCCATCTCGTAGAAGGGGATCTGGTCGTACTGGTTGGCGGTGCGCACGCCGTCATAGAGCGCGTGCCAGAACTCGGTCGCGATCTCGATGCCGGTCGACCCGAGGTAGCCGCAGCCGGCACCGCAGGTCGCATCGACCGCGGCGATCGTCGCGCGGCCCTGGAAGGTGTAGAGCGTCTGCGGTGTGGGCGTGCGCCCGGTGAGCGCCCGGTAGCGGTCCCACGCCGCGTCGAAGCGCCCGACGATCGTCGTCATCGTCGACGCCGACACGGAGTCGGTCGGTGGGATCAGGAGGGCGACGTTGCGTCCGACGTACGCGTACATGGAGTGCGCGGTCCCGCCGAAGTCCACATACGTTGCCGGCTTGGGCGTGAGCACGGTCGTCGTCGTCGTGGGCGTCTGGCAGGACGTCGTGGCAGCCACCGCTGCCAGCACGGCCAGGGCCGCGACCCATCGAACACGTCGCATGGAACTCTCCCTCTCCTCGCCGCAGACGCTACCGACGTCCATTGCCGAGTGGAAGTGGCACCCGCGGGAGGACGCCTTCGGGCCGCTACCTGTCACCGGACGACACCAGGCGGCGACTGCTTCACCCCGATGCGTGCGGCCCTAGTGGACGGCTGAGGTCACCGTGGTGTCGGGTAGTCGGCCAGCGTGATCGTGTCACCGATCCGATCGGGGCGGCGCGGACGACGACCCGGTAGTCGCCGTCGACCGGTAGGAGGTACCACAGGCCTCGCTGGATGGCATGCCCGTCGGGGTCGTACACGCCGACCGGGCTGAAGGCGGGCAGGACGTCGAGGTGCTCGCCGGCGGTGCCGGCGTAGTGGAAGGTGAGCTCCTGGCCCGGGTAACCGTCGATCGAGGTCTTGCCGAGACCGATCTGGCCGCGGTCCTCGTCGACGCTGATGCACAGCTGGAACTGGAACAACAGGTCGACGGAGCCGATGTGGATTCGGTAACGGCCGGTGGTGGGCAGGTCGAACTTGGCGATCGTGCCCCCGTCGATGAACGGGACGACCAGGGCACCGTCGGGCGCGGTGACCGTGAACTTGTTCCCCTCGTTGGTGCTGAACAGGTTGAGCACGGTCCCGCCGATGCCGTCGAAGTAGAAGGTCTCGCCGGCGGCGACGCTCTGGATCCGGTCTTGGCAGCCTTGCTCGAGCACTGTTCCCGACGGTGTGCTGGTGCACGCGGTCAACGCCAGCACTGCCGCCAGCGACATCGCCGCAGTGGTCATCGTTGTTCGCCGCATGTTCGGTCACACCTTCTGAGCGCTGATCTGGACTCGCCCGACGCCGTGGTCAGACGCAGCGGGATGAGTCGAGTTCGTATCCGAGTGCGAGCTGCCGCAACACGACGACGGTGCGGAGGTCGGCGGTCGAGCTGACGATGTAGCCGGACGACGCGACGTTGGTCGTCATCCCGTCGAGCCCGACGACGGACAGCCGCATCAGCCCGATGTTGACGTCTGTGCGGGTCCCGAGCAGCACGTCGCCCGAGTTGGCTACGTCCATCACGGTGATGTCGCCGATGTAGTCCTGTGAGATCGGGTGGTTCACGAGGACGGGGGTGACCACGGACGTGACGGTGTCGAACCGGACGGTGTCGGAGCTGTACGGGTCGCCGGGCACGCCGTGCATCCGGTGGAACACGACGTAGCGGCCGTCGTCGCTGACCTGGGAGAGCAGGAACGGATCCCCCGGGTACTGCGCCACGGCGAGCGCGGCCGCGGGCCCGAGGTCGATCACCTCGCCGCTGTCGACGTCGAGCAGCGTCGCGGCGACGACGTTGAGGACCGAGAAGTGGTCGCCGGACGAGAGCGCGTCGGCGAGGTTCGGCACGGCGGTGGATCGCGGGACCTCCGTGATCACGGCATCGGTCCTGGCGTCCGTCACCATGTCGATCCAGTTCGGCGTGCTGCCGTAGAACAGCTGGGTCCACACGATGCGTTGACCGTCGACGGACGCCTGCCGGGGGTACACGATCGACGTCGCAGGGCCCGGCGGCATCGTGGGTGCCGGCGTCACGACGTCGGTCACCGAGCCGTCGGCGGCGTGCCAACGCCGCAGCACGTTGTGGTCGGCGTCATGGCGGTACGACTTCGCGAGGCCGTAGACGACCTCGCTCCCGGAGGTCGACACAGACACGATGATGTCGTCGTCGGTGCTGTAGTCCGTGAGCTTCGCGATCGTCCGTACGCCTGCTGTCCCGTCGGTGCGGCGCAGGGTGAACACGATCGCGGTGCCGGCGTCGGCGACGCTGGTCGTGACGACGAACCGTCCATCACCCGAGACGGCGCGAGGGATCGAGTACTGATCCATGCTGATCGCCTGCACCGTGGTGAGGCTCCGGGCAGGACACGCCGGCACCGTCGGCGACGTCGTCGGCGGTGTACCGCATCCCGCAGCGGCGAACACGAGGCCCAGCAAGCCAGTCGCCGCCACCCACCGACTTCTCCGCACCGCACGCTCCCCTCGACGCGATCCGACGCGGAACCTACGCAGCACTGTTGGAGGTGCGCACCGGGGACAACTCCCCAGTGCCGCGCGCACCCCGGGCCAGTGGGGACCTGTCCCCGGTGACGTCCCGCATGCACGTGGTTAGCGTCGATGCTCACGGAGTCGCGGGGAGGTCGATCGGCATGCGTCTCAGTTCTCCACGTCTGATCGCAGCGGCGACCCTTGTCATCTCGGCGTTCGGCCTGTGCGCGTCGTGCACGACACCGCCACCCAGCACGGTGTTCAGCGACGAATGCCGAGTCCTCCACACGAACGTGGACCCGATGACCTACTACCACGACGGCTCGGCAGGCGACCGGTTCAACGTGTTCACCAGGCACCTCGAAGGCCCCGTCACCGTCACGGGACCTGACGGCGCGACGCTGACCACCACCGACACGATGAGCGACACCGTGGGCGACTTCCGCCACTACGTGCTGCCGACGAACGGCCGCTATCGGGTCTCGCTGCGCGACTCCCGGATCGGGGAGTACTACACCGTGTGCCTGAGCATCGACCGCTTCGCCGGGCCGATCACGCTGGGTTCGACACCGATCAGGGGCGCGACAGGTCAGACGTTCGACTACGCGTACGAGGGAACGGCCGGCGAGCGCCTGAACGTGAACATCGACCTTTGGAACCACGTCACGATCAAGGACCCGTCCGGCGCCGTGCTCGCACCCGTCTCCAGCAACTTCAACTTCACCCAGTTCGTGTTGCCGATCGACGGGACCTACCACGTGCTCGACGGCCCGGTCGAAGGTACCTACACCGACCTGGAGCTCTCCCACGGTGCGTAACCGGCCCACGGAGAACAGGGGAGAGCGGTCGACGACCGAAGCTCCACAACGTGAACCTCACCCGCCGGGATCGGGGCTGTGCCGTTGACCGGGGTGCTGCATGGCGCCCGGCGGTTCCTGAGACGACGTGCTTCCCGTCAGTGGGGAGACGTCCCCACTGGTGGTGGCACGTCCGGGTCAATAGCGTCGGCTCTGACTGCTCAGGGGGAGGCCGGTATGCGCCGTCATCATCCGGTTGTGTTGGCGCTCGTCGCTGGGCTCGCGCTCGTCGCTGCCGCATGTGGCACGCCGCCCTCGTCGACGCCGGGTCCCATACCGTCGTGTCCATCCCGTCAGCTCGTGCAACTCGATCCGCCGAGCACGACCGACTACCGGATCGTCCGCGCCGTGTCGGCCACGGGGGCGTGGGCGGTCGTGTCACGATCCGTCGGTTCCTCGTGGGAGCTCTCGATCCGGCGCACCGAACCCGGAGCCCATCCGACGGTCGTGGGAAACGTGACCGACGTCGACACGACACAGACGAGGGAGCCGGAGGTGTCCGTGTCGCCTGACGGATCGTCCGTGCTGTTCCAGGCCAACCAGCAGCCGACCGCGGATCTGTTCCGCTGGACGCTGGCGACCGGCACGACACAGGTGGTGCCACCGCCGCTCGCAACCGACCCGGTCACGGCCACCACGCTCACAAGTGCCCCCCGGCTGTCCACCGACGGGCGTCGGATCCTCTGGGTGGCGATCTACCAGGACACGCCCCTTCACTACCGCTCGATCCTCACCACGACGGACGCCTCGACCGACGTCGTGTTGTCGCAGCACGATCTCGATGGCTTCTGGTACGGCGGCGGCATCTCCAGCGGTGGCCATCAGATCGGCCTGCTCGACGTCGACGCCGGGACCCTCGCGCCGGTCCCGGACGCGGACGCCGCCATCGCGGCGCAGTTCCCCGGAAGCGAAGTCGGACCCTCGCTGTCGAGCGACGACGGCCGCTACCTCACCTTCGAAGGTGGCGGCGCGACCACGCCCCCACGCTACGACCTCCTGGTGTGGGACCGGACCACCGCCACAGCGCGTCCAGTCGTGATCGACTCCGGGAGGGGACCGTGGGTGACCGCTCTCTCGGATGCCGGAGCGGTCCTCTGGTCGTCCGTGTCACCCACCACCGGCGAAGCCGATCTCCTCGTGAGCGGGACGGACGGAATCAACCGGACCATCGGTCGCAACGCCGCACCGACCTTCGGGTCCTCGTTCACCACCACCTGGAGCCGCGCGTCGACCGACCTCCGGACCGTCGTGTTCACCGAAGACACCGGCCTAACAGGGCTCCGTCTCGTGGCATCACGCTGCAACTAACCGGCACCGTCACGAATCCGGCACTTCCCACCACCCACCGGCGTCTCTGAACGTCATCGATGCCACGGTCATCTGACGCTTCGGCGAAAGCGTCTCCGAGTGCCGGGTCTGCTCGATCGACAGCTGGCACGTCGGGCCTTCCGCACGACGACGCTCTCACCGGCGTTCGACGAGGAGCCTCTGGATCTCCCGGATGGTCTCACCAACGTGTCCGAGACACAGGCGCCCCGGACCGATCGGGCCGCTGGGATCCTCGCCGAGCAGAGGAAGCGACGAGAGGGCGCTGGCGACAGCGTCGGACATGTCGGCAACCTGGCGGCGAGCCTCTGATCGTGCGACGCCACCGTCATCGCAGCCGGCCTGAAGTGCCGCTGCCTTTCCGGCGTAGCCGGCTGCTCCGAGGGCGTGGGCTCCCATGTGTGGGACCGCTGCAGCCTGCTCGGCGGCGTAGGCCGCAGCCTTGGCGGCGGGTACAGCTGTGTCTCGCGCAGCTGCACCCGCCTCTCCGCCCCGGCGTCGCAGCGCCTCGCCGACATCGAGGTCGCCTGAGGCGAACGCTCGCACTTGGCCGATGGCAGCTCGAACTCTGGTGTCTCCGGGAACGGCGCTCTCATAGATGCTCAGGACGTGTTCGGCACAGTCGGCCGCCCACACCGCCACGCGGCGGCGATCGTCGACGTCGAGCGTCTGCGGCGACAGACCCACCGCAGGGAGCGTACGTCCGAGCTGGCGACGCGTGGCCTCGAGCGATGCCTGCGCAGGTGCCCCTGAACGCAGGGATATGAGCCACCATTTCCTGCACTAGGCCGGCACCATGTGTCCTCGTGCCGTGTGCGTTCCGTGTCTAGGGCGTGTCGGCGCCGTTGTCCCATCGGGTGAGCACCCAACCGGTGATCCCGGCTGAACCGGGTGTCCCGGGAGCGCCGTCGTTGAGGCCGAGCCCGCCCGGTCCACCGGCACCGCCTGCACCACCCTGGGCCGCGGTCGGCGCTCGGGTGAGGCTGTTGGCCGGGTCGCTGCTGTCGATGTGACCGGAGCCGTCGTTGAAGACGGTGATCGAGGGACCTCCAGCGCCACCTCCGGCGCCGCCGCCCCCGCCTCCGCCGCCGCCGCCGCCGAGGCCGCTCCGTCCGCTCGCCAGTGGACCGTTGTTGCTGGATCCTTTGACTCCTCCGTGGCCTCCTGCGCCTCCGGGCGAGCCGTTGCCGCCGCGGCCGCCGAGCTGGGCGCCGAGGAACGAAGCGGTGATCGAGACGGTGGAGTCCTTGGCGTACACGGCGAAGGAGCCGCCGCCGGGACCACCACCGGTCGAGCCGGCCTGGCCGCCAGCGCCGCCGCTGCCGCCTGAGCCGCCGCCTGGCCCGAACGTCGTC
>JAEVZA010000398.1 GCA_023392475.1 Actinomycetes bacterium
TCGAGCACGCCGAAGCGCTCGTCCTCGCTCAACACCGCCGGATCGACCGTCGACAACGCCCGACCGGCATCCACGAAGTGCTTGGAACCGTCGGTGCCATCCAGGCCCGGGCCGTCGAAGCCGGTCAACGGCAGCACACGCCGATCCGAACGGACCGCGGTCTCGCTGTCCCCTCCCGACTCCCCAGTCGAACGCATGTTCGCACCCTACGAGGGGGCTGTGACAGTCAACCCCGGCGGCCGCTGCCCAGCCGCGCCGCGCATTCTCATGACGATCCGCGCTGCCAGACAGCACGAACAATCGTCAGAACGCGAGCCGGCCGGCCGGGGCGGGTGGGCGGTGCGACGGGGCGGTGGCGATTGGCCGGGCCGGGGACGGCGGCGGCTACAGTTGCCGACTCCGGGCGTATAGCTCAGTTGGCTAGAGCGCTGCCTTCACACGGCAGAGGTCCACAGTTCGAGTCTGTGTACGCCCACCCCGCGAGGCCCCTGCATCACAGGGGTCTCGACGCGTCCGGCCCCCCGGCGCGGTCCGTCCCGCCGCCCGGCTGGACGCACGGCGTCGGCGCACCACCCTTCGCGGCGTGCGCATCCGCCGTTCCGGCGGGGGACCGCCCGTAACCTCGCCGCATGTCCGACGTCGAGCGCGCGACCCGGTACGACCGGGACGGGGTCGAGTTCGGCCGCTCGCTGTCGTACCTCGACGCCACGTTCGCCATCGCGACGACGCTCCTCGTCACCACCCTCAACCCGACCGAGCTCGAGTGGACGAGCTGGAGCCGCTTCTGGGACGACGCCCAGGGCCCGCTGCTCGGGTTCGGCCTGTCGTTCGTCGTCGTGTCGTCGTACTGGTGGGCGAACCACCGGCTGGTGTCGACGATGCGCTCGCTGAGCCCGCGGTTCGTGCTGCGCTCGCTCGTGATGCTGGCCTTCGTGGCGCTCGTGCCGTTCACCACCGAGGGCCTCGGCGAGGTGGCGAACAACCGGAACCAGGTGTCGACCGTCGTCTACGCGCTCAACATCGTGCTCGTGTCGCTCACGGCCACCTGGCTCGACCTCACGGCGTACCAGGACGACCTCTACCAGCGCCGCTACACCCGGGACGAGTACCGCCGCCGGACGCTGGCCAACCTGGACACGCCGGCCGTGTTCCTCCTGTCCATCCCGATCGCGCTGCTCGTCTCGGGGAACCTCGCCCGCCTCAGCTGGCTGCTCCTCGTCCCCACGTCGATCTTCGGTGGCCGGTGGGCCACCAGCCGGACGTCGTCGACGGGCGACGCCGCGGCACCGCCGACCGGCGACGACCCCGGGGACGCGGACGCACCGCAGGGCTCGGGCTGAGCCACCGGGACGCGGACGACCCCCGACCGGAGTGGGAGAGGAAGGGAGGGTCGGGGGTCGTCTCGGTCCGTCGGACCGTGGTGATGGGTTCGCCTGCTCGTACCCCCGCCAGGGGCGGGCGATGCGCAGGATCCGCGCCGGCAGAAGCGATCGCTCAGCCGGCGCCGCCGCGCTGGACGTTCCGGGCGAGGATCCCGAGGGTCGCCCGCAGCGCGGACTCGGGCACGACGGGGAAGATGTCGGCCTCCTTCCACGTCGGGTCGATCCCGGACCAGTCGTAGTAGGAGGTCACGAGCGTCCCGTCCTCGACCGGCTCCAGCCGGTAGCCGTACACGTGGCCGATCTGCGGCTTGATCTGCCCCTCGATGGTCCAGGCGATCTCGCGGTCCTGCTCGAACGTCGTGATCTTGACGGTGACGTCGTACCGGCCGAGCGGGTAGTCGTTCAGCGCCTCGCGGTCCATGTGCACCACGAACGTGTCGCCGGCCGCGGTCGCCGGCTCGCCGCTCGCGTCCATCAGCATCCCGGAGCTGTCGATCGCGACGTGCCCGTGCGGATCGCTCAGCACCCCGAAGATCACCGCGGGCTCGGCCCGGATCGTCCGCTCGACCTCGATGCGCTCGTCGTTCGCCATCCCGGCATCCTGCCACCCGGCTGCGATGACTTCCCGTGCGCCGCCCCGTCCACCCGACGGCCGACCGTGCGGCGGCCCCGACCATCCGGAGGTGCAGCGTGGACGAACCGGAGACCCTGCTCGACGGGATCGTGATGGGGGAGTCGCCCCGGTGGCACGACGGGCGGCTCTGGATGGCGGACTGGGGTGCCGGCGAGGTGCTGTCGATCGGTCCCGAGGGCGACCGCCGCGTCGAGCGCCGCGTCGACGGGCTCCCGATCTCGATCGACCGCGACCCGGAGGGTCGCCTGCTGGTGGTCGCCGGCGCGGCACGGGCGCTCTTGCGCGAGGGCGACGACGGTGGGCTCGAGGAGCTGGCCGACCTCCGGCCGATCTGCGACCGGCCGTGGAACGAGATCGTCGTCGACGCACGCGGCAACGCCTTCGTCAACTGCATCGGGTTCGACCTCATGACCGGTGAGGCGCCGGCCGACGGGTTCGTCGCCGTCGTGGCGCCCGACGGGACGGCACGCCGGGTCGCGGACGGGCTGGGGTTCCCGAACGGGATGGCCGTGCTCGAGGACGGCACCACCCTCGTCGTCGCCGAGTCGTACGCGAACCGGCTCACCGCGTTCACGATCGAGGACGACGGCTCGCTGCGGGACCGCCGCACGTGGGCCGACCTCGGCGACGGCTGCCCCGACGGGATCACCGTGGACGCGGACGGCGCCGTCTGGTTCGCCGACGTGCCGAACCGCCGGTGCACGAGGGTGGCGGAGGGCGGGGTGGTGCTCGACGTCGTCGGGGTGGACCGTGGCTGCTTCGCCTGCGCCCTCGGCGGCGACGACGGTCGCACGCTGTTCGTGGTGGCGGCCGAGTGGGGCGGCCCCGACGCGGTCGGCGGGGCGACGGGCGTCGTGCTGGCGGTCCGGGCGCCGGCGGCCCACGCCGGGCGGCCCTGACCCGGCGCCCCGGCGCCCCGATCGGTACGATCCGGGGCCGGGAAGCGACGTCACCGCACGTGCCACGCACGGGCGGGCGACCGACGGGGGGCGACATGGGGATCGGACGACGACCTGGGCGCGGGCGGCTCGCGCTCGCCACGGCGGCGGTTGCCGCACTCGCGTCCGGCGCGCTGGCGGCCTGCACGCCGACGCCCTCGGCCCCGGTGCCCACGGCGACCTCCATCAGCGACCTGTCGGTCAGCGCGGCGCGCACGGCCACACCCGTCACGGCCACGATCCGCTGGCGGCTCGTCACGGTCCCGGGCCGCCCCGTGACCTGCCGGCTCGACACCGACGGTGACGGCACCGACGACCGCACCGTCCCGTCCTGCCCGTCGCAGGGCGACGCGCTGGTGCAGTACACGACCCCCGGCACCGTGGTGGTCCGGCTCGCCGTCGACGACGGGGTCGGGGCACCGTCCACGCGGACCGTCGCGGTCAACGCGGTCGCGGGGTCCACCGAGCCGTTCGACATCACCCTCGAGATCGCGCCGAGCATGCCGGCCGAGCTCCGCGGCGCGTTCGAGGTCGCCGCCGCCCGGTGGGAGCGGGTGATCACGACCGGGTGGGCGAGCGAGCAGCTGTCGATCCCCGAGGGATTCCTCGGCTGGATGCCGGCGTTCGACGGCCAGGTCGACGACCTCCTCATCGAGGCCCGCGCGATCGAGATGGACGGGCCCCGCAACCTGCTCGGGCACGCGGGCGCGCTGCTCTACCGGTCGTCGAACGGCCAGCCGTACTTCGGCGTCATGGAGTTCGACACCGCCGACCTCGACCGGCTCGCCTCGCTCGGCCGGCTCGACGACGTGGTCACCCACGAGATGGGCCACGTGCTCGGCCTCGGCGCGAACTGGGCGCTCGAGGGCCGCCTCGACGACCTGCTCACCGACCCGACGTACAACGGACCGGCCGGCGTGGCTGCGTGGCACGAGCTCGGCGGCACCGGCAAGGTGCCGGTCGAGGACCAGGGCGGCGCGGGCACGGCGATCGCCCACTGGCGCGAGTCGACGTTCAACGACGAGCTGATGACCGGCTACTCGGACCCCGACGAGCGCCTCAGCCGCCTCACCGTGGCCGCGCTGGCGGACCGGGGCTACGGCGTCGACCTCTCGGCCGCGGAGCCGTACACCCTGCCGCCGCAGGGCGCGGCGGTGCGCAGCCCGTCGGCGGAGGACGACATCGGCCACGTCGACCCGGTCGCGCCGCTGGCCGGCCCGCCGGCCTGACCGTCCCGCCTCGGCGACGACGTCGCGGATCCGGCCGGCACCTCAGCCCGGTTCGCGCCAGCGGCGCTCGAAGGGCAGCCGCCAGCTGTGCGGCGCGATCAGCTGGTGCATGCCGGTCGGCCCCCAGGACCCGCGCCGGTAGAGGTGCACGGCCGGCGGGTCGTCGAGGAGCGGCTGGGACACCTCCCACAGCCGCTCGATCCCCTCGGCGCTCGTGAACAGGGTCTGGTCGCCGTGCATCGCGTCGTGGATGAGGCGCTCGTAGGCCTCGAGGACGTGGTCGCGCTCCTCGGTCTCCTCCAGCGCGAACTGGAGGCTGAGCTTGTCGAGCACCATGCCCGGCCCGGGTCGCTTGCCGTAGAAGCTCAGCGACATGCGTGGGGCGTCGGAGAGGTCGAACGTGAGGTGGTCGGGGCCGTACCCGCCGACGTTCGACTCGGCCGGGAACATGCTCCGTGGCGGCTCCTTGAACGCGATCGACACGATGCGCGCGCCCTCCGCGAGGTCCTTCCCCGTGCGCAGGTAGAAGGGCACGCCCGCCCATCGCCAGTTGTCGATCTCGCAGCGCAGCGCGACGAAGGTCTCGGTCTCCGAGTCGTCGGCCACGCCGGGCGTGTCCCGGTAGCCCTCGTACTGCCCGCGCACGACGAACTCGGGGTCGAGCGGGAGCATCGAGCGGAAGACCTTGTTCTTCTCCTCGTTGATCGCGCCGGGTTCCAGCGCCGTCGGCGGCTCCATGGCCACGAAGGCGAGGATCTGGAAGAGGTGGGTCACCACCATGTCGCGGAAGGCACCCGACGAGTCGTAGGTGGCGCCGCGGTTGCCGACGTTCAGCGTCTCCGGCACGTCGATCTGCACGTGGTCGATCAGCTGGCGGTTCCAGATCGGCTCGAACAGCCCGTTCGCGAACCGGAAGGCGAGGATGTTCTGCGCGGCCTCCTTGCCGAGGAAGTGGTCGATCCGGAACACCTGCTCCTCGTCGAAGATCTCCTGCACGGTCCCGTTCAGCTCGCGCGAGGTGACGAGGTCGAACCCGAACGGCTACTCCATCACGATGCGGGCCCGGTGGTGCAGGTCCGCGTCGCCGAGCGTGCGCACGACGACCGGCGCCGCGGCCGGCGGCACGCTCAGGTAGTGGAGCCGCCGGGCCTCGCCCTCGAGCTCGTCCTCGAGCCGCGCCACCTCCGCCGCGAGGCCGTCGCCCCCGAGCGACATCGGCACGTACCGCAGCTTCGCCGCGAAGGCGGCCCAGTCGCCGGGTGACACGCCGCCGCGCACGTGGTCGCGGCACGCGTCGAGGGCGACGGCCCGGAACCCGTCGTCGTCGTGCTCCTCGATCGACGTGCCGACGATCCGGGTCTCGGGGAGCAGCCCGGCCCGCGACAGCCGGTAGAGGCCGGGCAGCAGCTTCCGGCGGGCGAGGTCGCCGGTGGCCCCGAAGAGCACGAACACGTGCGGGTGGAGGCTCCGCCCGAGCGGTGCGGCGCGCGTGCGGACGCGGCCGTCGGGGTCCGGCCCCGCGGCCACCGGGTCGTCGGCGGGATCCGCGCTCGCCGTGCCCTCGGCGGTGGTGCCCTCGGTGACGGTCACGGGGGCCAGTGTCGCGACCGGGTGTTACGGGACGGTTGCCCGGAGGTCACGGGGTCGCGACCTCCGGGCGACCGGTCAGGGCAGGCGCTCCACGAGCATCGCGTTCGAGAGGCCGCCCGCCTCGCACATCACCTGCAGGCCGAACCGCGCCTCGCGCTCCTCGAGCGCGCCGAGCAGCGTGGCCGTGAGCCGGGCGCCGGACGCGCCGAGCGGGTGGCCGAGCGCGATCGCGCCGCCGTGGACGTTCACCCGGTCGAGGTCGGCGCCGAGCTCGTCGGCCCACGCGAGCACCACCGAGGCGAACGCCTCGTTGACCTCGAACAGGTCGACGTCCGCGAGCGACACGCCGGCGCGCCCGAGCAGCTTGCGGGTGGCGGGGATGACCGCCGTCAGCATCATCAGGGGATCGTCGCCCTCGACGACCATCGAGTGGATCCGCGCACGCGGGCGCAGCCCGAGCGACGCGGCCCGCTCCGGCGAGGTGACGAGGACGGCGGCGGCGCCGTCCGTGATCTGCGACGAGTTGGCGGCCGTCGTGCTCCAGCGGATCTGCGGGAAACGCTCGGACCAGGCCGGGGCCTCGAACGCGGGCCGGAGGCGGGCCAGGCCCTCGGCGGTCGACGCCCGGATGCCCTCGTCGGAGGTGACCTCGACGAGGCCGCCGTCGGGGCCGGGCTCCTTCATCGGCACGATCTCGCGGTCGAACGAGCCGCGGTCGCGCGCCGCGGCGGCGAGCTCCTGCGATCGCAGCGCGAACTCGTCGAGCCGGGAGCGGGGCAGGTCCCACCGTGCCGCGATGAGCTCGGCGGCGATGCCCTGGGGCACGAACCCGTCGGGGTAGCGCTCGACGAGCAGGCGGCCCTCCAGGCCCTCCGTCGCGCCCACGGCGGACGCACCCATCGGCACCCGGCTCATCGACTCGACGCCGCCCGCCACCACGAGGTCCTGCACGCCGGCCATCACGGCCTGGGCGGCCTGGTGGATCGCCTGCTGGGCCGAGCCGCACTGCCGGTCGACGGTGGTGGCGGGCACCCGCTCCGGGTACCCGGCGGCGAGCACGCCGCGCCGGGCGACGTTGAGGCTCTGCTCCCCGGACTGGGTCACGCAGCCCACGACGACGTCGTCGAGCAGCGCCGGGTCGACGCCGGTGCGCTCGGCGAGCGCGGCCAGCGGTGCGGCGAGCAGGTCGACGGCGTGCACCCCGGCGAGCGCGCCGCCCTCCCGCCCGCGTCCGAGCGGCGTGCGCACCGCGTCCACGATCACGGCCTCTGGCATGGGGACCTCCTGACCTCCTCGTCGTCGACGAGGTGGGTTGTGTGATGCAACTGACCGTAGAGCAGTGGGTTGCATCAGGCAACCGACTCCGGCCGGTCGGATGTCACGGCCTCCGGCGCGGTCGGCAGGTCGTTCCCGTCCGGCGCGGCGCTGGCTACGCTGCGCGGATCGACGAGCACCCCGATCCCGAGCTGCGGGTGCGGTACCGCACCGTCCACGGGTACCGGCGCGCGTACCGGACGATCGGCTCGGGGCCACCGCTCCTCCTGCTGCACGGCATCAGCGACGACTCGTCGAGCTGGCTGCCCGTGATGGCCGGGCTGGCCGAGCACCACACCGTGATCGCCCCCGACCTCCTCGGCCACGGCGAGTCCGACAAGCCGGGGGCCGACTACTCGGTCGCGGCGTTCTCGAACGGGATGCGCGACCTCCTCGACGTGTTCGACGTCGACCGGGTCACCGTGGTCGGGCACTCCCTCGGGGGCGGCGTGGCGGCGCAGCTCGCGTACCAGTACCCCGAGCGCGTCGAGCGCCTCGTGCTGGTGAGCACCGGTGGCGTCGGTCGCGAGGTGAGCCCGGTCCTCCGCCTGGCGGCCGCGCCGCTCGCCGAGCTCGGCATGTGGCCGCTGCTCGTGCCCGGCAGCTCGGAGCTCGCCCGCTGGGCGCTCAAGGTGCTGGGCGCGCTCGGGAGCGACCTCGGCCGCGACGCCGACGAGGTGGCCCGGGTGCTGCGGGGCATGCCGGATCCCGAGCGGCGCGGTGCCTTCACCCGCACGCTGCGCGCCGTCGTCGACCGCCGCGGCCAGCTCGTCACCATGCTCGACCGCTCGTACCTCGCCGGCGACATGCCGGTGCTCCTCGTGTGGGGCGACCGCGACGGCATCATCCCGGTCGAGCACGGGCACGCCGCCCACGCCGCGATGCCGGCCAGCCGCCTGTCCGTCTACGAGGGCGCCGGGCACTTCCCACACCACGCGGACCCCGACCGGTTCGTCGATGAGCTCACGGCCTTCGTCGCCGGCACGGCGCCCCACCCCCACGA
>JAEVZA010000435.1 GCA_023392475.1 Actinomycetes bacterium
GCCTCGACGCGGTCCTGGCCCGCTGCCTCGCGACGGCACCGGCGGACCGCCCCGACGCCGCCGGCGTCGTCGCGCAGCTGTCGGCGGAGCGACGTCGACGGGGCCGGCTCCGCCGCGGATAGGGTCGCCGGCTGTGCCGGACGACCCCACCCACGCAGATCCCACCGAGGCCGACGACGCACCGCTGGTCTCGCACCACCGGACCGATGACGGCGTCGACGTGATCACGCTGTCGCACGGGAAGGTGAACGCGCTCTCCGTCGCCGTGCTCGGGGCTCTGCACGGGATCGCCCGCGACCTCGCCACGCAGCAGCCGCGCGCCGTCGTCGTCACGGGCGGCCCCAAGGTGTTCGCCGCGGGCGCCGACATCACGGAGTTCGCCGAGCGGGGCGGGGCCTCGCCGTTCACGATCTCGCCGCCCGAGCGGGTGGCGGAGATCGGCGGGACGTTCCTCGAGGCGCTGAACGCCGTCGCCGCGCTGCCCTGCCCGACCATCGCCGCGGTCAACGGCGTCGCGCTCGGCGGCGGCTGCGAGCTCGCGCTGGCCTGCGACTTCCGCGTCGCCACGGCCCGGGCCCGCTTCGGCCAGCCGGAGATCCTGCTCGGCATCATCCCGGGCGGGGGCGGCACGCAGCGCCTCGCCCGCCTCGTCGGGCCGGCCCGGGCGAAGGACCTCGTGTTCTCGGGCCGCATGGTCGACGCCGAGGAGGCGCGTGCGATCGGGCTCGTCGACGACGTGGTCGAGGGCGACGCCGTGGATGCCGCGCTGGAGCTCGCGGCGCGCTACGCGTCGGGCCCCCGCGAGGCCACGGCCCTGGCGAAGCAGGCCATCGACGAGGGCCTCGACGGCTCGTTGGAGGACGGCTTGCGGCTCGAGCAGCGGCTGTTCGTGTCGTCGTTCGGGATGGGCGACGCCACCGTCGGCGTCGCGTCGTTCCTCGAGCACGGGCCGGGCAAGGCCGACTTCGCCTGACCCCCCGGCCGCTGCCCGGAGCGGCGGCCGTTCCGCAGACACGTCACCACCGGAGCGGTGGCGACACGTCGTCAGCACCGTCGCCCTCGGGCGAGCCGGGTGTCAGCCCGCCCAGGCCACGTGGCCGAGCTCGAGCGGGTCGTCGATCAGCGGGTGGCACGGGACCACGCGGACGGTCACGCCCATGCGGCCGGCCGCCACGAGCGGTGCCTCGCCGGCGAAGCGCCGGTGCGCGTCGTCGACCGGGCCCTCGTCGCGCATCGCGACCGACGTGGTGGCCTCGAGCTCGCCCGACTGGCCGACCCGGCCCGACACGAGCTGCACCTCCACGTCGCCCACGCCGAGCGCACCGAGCGCGACGGTGGCGGTGACCCGGCGGGAGCCGCCGAGGTCCGCGATCGCCTCGTCGGCGTCCACGTCGTCGACGTGCACCTGATGCCAGCACTCGTCGAGCTGCCGCCGGAACCCCGCCAGGTCGCGCGCCCCCCGGTAGCCGTCGGTGGACAGCTCGACGGCCCGGGCCGCGGCGGGCAGGTACAGGTCGTGCACGTAGTCGCGCACCATCCGGTGGGCGCTGACGAACGGGCCGAGCGTGCGCAGCGACTCCTTCACCCGCGCCTGCCACCCGGCCGAGGCCGGACCGTCGCCGCCCTCGTGGTACAGCGGCACGATCTGGGTCTCGAGGAGCTCGAACAGGCTGTTCGCCTCCACCTCGGCGCGCCGGGCCTCGTCCTCGACCGCCTCCGCCGACGAGATCGCCCAGCCGTTGGGCCCGCCGACGCCGTCGGCGTCCTGGCCGCGGCCCGACCGGAAGCACTCCGCCCACCAGCCGTCGAGCACCGAGCAGTGCATCGCGCCGTTCATCACGGCCTTCATGCCGCTGGTGCCCGACGCCTCCATCGGCCGCACCGGCGTGTTCAACCAGATGTCGGCGCCCTGCACGAGCGAGCGTGCGAGCGCCATGTCGTAGTCCTCGACGAACACGAACCGGTGCCGCACGTCGGTGCCGTGCGAGAAGGCGACGATCTGGCGGATCAGCTCCTTGCCGCTGTCGTCCGCCGGGTGCGCCTTGCCGGCGAACACGAACTGGATCGGCCGGTCGTCGTCCGCCAGCAGCGCCTGCAGGCGCTCCACCTGGCTGAGCAGCAGCGCGGCGCGCTTGTAGGTGGCGAACCGGCGGGCGAAGCACACGGTCAGCGCGTCGGGGTCCAGCGCGCCGTCGACCCACGCGAGGTCCGACGGGGAGCGGCCCTGCGAGAGCCCGGACGCCCGGAGGCGCTCCCGGACGTGGTCCACCATGCGCACCTTCGCGGCCCGGTGGGCCTGGCGCAGCGTGCCGTCGTCGACGGCGGCGACCGCGTCCCACGACCCCTGGCCGGCGAGCTGCCAGTCCGTCCCGACCGAGTCGGCGAAGACGTCCGCCATCTCGGCCGACACCCACGTCGCGCCGTGCACGCCGTTGGTCACGTGGCCGACCGGCGTCTCGGGCTCGGGGACGCCGGGCCAGAGGTCCGCGAACATCCCACGGCTCACCTCGCCGTGCAGGGACGACACGCCGTTGCGGCGCTCCGCGAGCCGCATGCCCATGACCGCCATGTTGAAGCGGTCGTCGGGCTCGTCGTGCGGGCGATGGCCGAGGGCCATCAGCGCGTCCAGCGGGACGCCGCACGCGTCGGCCCACGAGCTGAAGTACTTCGCGATCAGCTCGTGCGGGAACTGGTCGATGCCGGCGGGGACCGGCGTGTGCGTGGTGAACACCGCGCCGGCGCGCACGGCCTCGAGCGCCTCGGGGAACGACAGCCCGTCGCGCTCCATGTGCGTGCGGATGCGCTCGAGCCCGAGGAAGCCGGCGTGGCCCTCGTTCGTGTGGAACACGTGCGCGGGGACGCCGAGGGCCTCGAGCGCGCGCACGCCGCCGATGCCGAGCAGGATCTCCTGGCGCAGCCGGTGCTCGACGTCGCCGCCGTAGAGGCGGTCGGTCACGAGCTGGAGGTCGTGGCTGTTCTCCTCGATGTCCGCGTCCAGCAGGTACAGCGGGGTCCGCCCGATCGTGGCCTTCCACACCTGCGCGACCAGCACCTGGTCCGCGAGGTCGATGGAGATGCGCACGCCGTCGCACAGCTCCAGCGCCATCGCGTAGGGGTCCAGGTCGGGGAAGCGCTCCTGCTGCCAGCCGTCGACCGTGAGCGACTGGCGGAAGTAGCCGTGGCGGTAGAAGAGGCCGATCGCCACCAGGGGGACGCCGAGGTCGGACGCCGACTTCAGGTGGTCGCCCGCCAGCACGCCCAGGCCGCCGGAGTACTGCGGCACCGCCTCGGCGATGCCGAACTCGGGCGAGAAGTAGGCGACGCAGCCGCCGTCCAGGGCCGCGGCGCCGGCCGATCCGCCCGCCGCCTCCTGCTGGTACCAGCGGGGGAGGCCCTCGTACGCCTCGAGCGCCGCGTCGGCGGCCGTCAGCCGCTCGAGGAACGCCGCGTCGGTCGACAGCTCGTCGAGCCGGTCGGTCGACACCTCGGCCAGCACGCGCCGGGGGTCGTGGCCGCCCTCGTCCCAGATCCGGGGATCGATCGCCGTGAAGAGCTCCCGCGTCGGCCGGTCCCACGACCAGCGGAGGTTGCTGGCCAGCCGGTCGAGCGGCGCCAGCGGCTCGGGCAGGCGCGGTCGGACGGTGAAGGAGCGCAGGGCTTTCATCGGTCTGGAGGGTATCGCCGGGTCCGTCGGCACCGGAGCGGCGGCGGGCCGTTTCACACGCAGTTCACCCACCTCCGCCGGGCCGGGCGCGGTGCCCCGCAGCCTGCTGAGCAGGCCCTCCGCGGACGGGGCGGCGCTGGTCGCCCCCGAGGGACCCACCGGTAACCTCGTGGCCGTGCCCGTACCCGACGCCGCCTCCGGCGCGCCCCGCACCCGCCGCCCGCGACGCCCCGTCGCCGCGGTCGCCCTGCTCGCCGCGCTGGGTGTCGTCGCCCTCGTCGTCGCGTCGACCGGTCCCGCTCGGGCCCAGGGCATCGACCCGTCGACGACGACCGTGCCGACGCCGAGCACCTCGGGCGGCACGGCGGGCTCCTCCGGCACCTCCGCCGCTCCCTCCGCCGCCGCGTCGATCGCCCCGTCCGGTCAGGTGGCCTACGCCACGGCCGACGGCCGGGTCCTGGTCGGCGACGGTGCCGGCACCCCGAAGGAGATCGCGCACGGCGCGGCCGTGGGCCGGGGCGACCAGTCCGCCGTGGTCGTCTCGCCGAACGGCGACGTGGTGGCCTTCATCCGCTCCGACCACACGCTCGTGACCGTGCCGGTGGACGGCGGTGCCCCCACCGTGCTGGCGACGGACGCCGCCACGACCTCGCTCGGGCGCGACCCGTCGCTCGCCTGGGACGCCCTCGGCAACTCCGTCGCCTACCTCGCCGCGGGCACCGCGGACATGGTGCCGCCGGCCCAGCCCGACCGGCCGCTGTCCGGTCCCGGGGTCTTCGCGGCGCCGAAGCCGTCGGGCGTGCTCGGCAACGTCGTGAAGGTCGTGGACCGCGCCGGCGTGGTGAAGACCCGGATCGGCAACCCGGCCGAGCGGTCCTACGTGGGCATCACGTGGTCGCCGTCCGACGACGTGATGATCCTCGAGTCGGTGGAGCCGGGCACGACCCAGCGCTTCACGCTCGTGGCGGCGACGGGCGGCGTCGCCTCCGAGAAGCCGACGGTGTTCTCCGCCGACGACCCGTCCTTCTCGCCCGACGGCCGGTTCATCCTCGTCGTCGGTCCGGCGAAGGGCCTCGACGAGCTGATCCGGGTCGACGCGGACACGCTCGACCGCGCCACGCTCGTCACCGACGACGGCATCTGCAACCCGACCGTCTCGCCCGACGCCACCCGCATCGTCTACGCCGCGGGGCGCAACTGCTCGCGCCTGATGCTCATCTCCTCGAAGGGCGGCAAGCCCATCGACGTGACGCCGCCGGAGACGCCGGACACCGCGACGTTCGGGGTCGGCCAGCTCGGCTGGACGACCGAGGGCCGCTGGATCACCCACGCCGACTGCGCGAACGACGCCGGCCGCATCACGTGCGCCGGACCGGTGCTGTTCATCAACCCGGACACGGGCCGCGTCGAGCACGGGCCGGCGGCGGCCACCGTCGCCCCGATCGTGCGTCCGCTCATCCAGGACGTCTACGTGGACCTGGACCTCCGAGGGCCGCTGGAGTTCCGCCACTCGTTCCTGATCGACCCGACCGTGCAGGGCAAGCTCACGGACACGCAGGGCAACGGCGGGGAGCTCGAGGGCCGGCTCGTCGACGGTGCCACCGTGCTCGACGTCCACCTGCAGAGCGGCGACGGCTCGGCGTTCGTCACCGGCCAGATGACGGTCACCGATCCGCAGGGCGGCATCGACCGCACGTTCCTCGTGCTGGGCCGCGCCGTGGTGCTGGGCGTGCGCGTGTTCTCGCTGTCGGGGATCTGGGTATCGACCGACGATCTGCCCTTCGCCACCGGTAAGTTCGACCTCGCCGTCCGTCGCCGGTGATCCCCACCGCGCCGAGGCGGGGAAGAGGCGCATGCCGGCTCCAGCCCACCTCCGACGCATCACCTTCCGCGACCTCGAACCGGTGGCGCCCCACGGCTTCCCCGCCCGGACGATCGTGGGCGACCCGGTCGAGGTGCGCGCCACGCTCGTCCGGGACGGCCACGGCCTCCTGAGCGCCCGGGCACGCTGGCGGCGCACGGACGGGCCGAAGCGCGACCGCGGCGGCTGGCGGACGACCCCGCTGCGCGACGTCGGCGACGGCGTCGTGGTCGGCGAGCTCTCGGTCGACGCCCCCGGTCGCTACGAGCTCGAGGTGCAGGCCTGGTCGGATCGGTTCGCGACCTGGCGACGGGACCTCCGGGTCCGGGCCGCGGCCGGCCAGGAGCTCGACGTCGAGTTCGAGGTCGGCGCCCGGCTGATCGAGGCGCAGCTCCCCGCCGTGGCCCGGTCGGACCGGCCGCGGCTGGTGGACGCCGTCGAGCAGCTGCGCAGCACGACGTGCACCGACGCCGTGCGGCTCGCCGCCGGGCTGGACGACGCGGTGGCCGAGCTGCTCGACGGCGTGCCCGACGCCGTGGAGCTCGCCACGTCGGAGCGACGAGCCCTCCGCGCGGGCCCCGCGCTGGCGGTCCGCGGCGCCTGGTACGAGCTGTTCCCTCGCTCGGAGGGCGGGTTCGTGGCCGGCGCCCGCACGTGGGACCGGCTCGAGGCGGTGGCCGCGGCCGGCTTCGACGTGCTCTACCTCCCGCCCGTGCACCCGATCGGCGTCACGAACCGGAAGGGCCGCAACAACACGCTCCACGCCGGACCCGACGACGTGGGCAGCCCGTGGGCCATCGGCCTCGGCGACGGCGGCCACACCGCGGTGCACCCCGACCTCGGCACGCAGGCGGACCTCGAGAAGCTCGTCGGCCGGGCCCGCGAGCTCGGCCTGGAGGTGGCCCTCGACATCGCCTTCCAGTGCAGCCCCGACCACCCCTGGGCCCGGGACCACCCGGAGTGGTTCACCCGGCTGCCCGACGGCTCGATCCGCTACGCGGAGAACCCGCCGAAGAAGTACCAGGACATCTACCCCATCAACTTCTGGCCCGACCGCGAGGAGGACCGCGAGGCGCTGTGGGCGGCGTGCCTGGGCGTGTTCGAGCACTGGTGCGAGGCGGGCGTGCGCACGTTCCGGGTGGACAACCCGCACACGAAGCCCGTGGCCTTCTGGGCGTGGGTGATCCCGGCGGTGCAGGACCGCTGGCCCGACGCCGTGTTCCTGGCCGAGGCGTTCACCGCGCCGCCGATGATGCACGCGCTCGCCGAGGCCGGCTTCAGCCAGTCCTACACCTACTTCACGTGGCGGACGGAGGCGTGGGAGCTGCGCGAGTACGGCGAGGAGCTCGCCCGCGGCCCGGCCGCGGGGACCTTCCGACCGAACCTGTGGCCCAACACGCCCGACATCCTCGCCGGCCCGCTGCGCGACGGGCCGCCCGCGGCCTTCGCCGCCCGGGCGCTGCTCGCCGCCACGCTGTCGCCGAGCTGGGGCGTGTACTCGGGCTACGAGCTGTACGAGAACCGCCCGGCCTCGCCCGACAACGAGGAGTACCTCGACTCCGAGAAGTACGAGCTCAAGGAGCGCGACTGGGACCGCCCCGACTCGCTGATGCCCTTCCTCGCCCGCCTCAACGAGGTGCGCCGCGGGCACCGGTCGCTGTGGCGGATCGGGTCGCTCCGGTTCCACGACGTCGACCAGGACGGGATCCTCGTCTACAGCCACCGCCACGAGCCCACGGACGACGACCCGGTGGACGACACCGTGCTGTGCGTCGTGAACGTCGACGGCGCGCGGACCCGCGAGGCCACGGTGCACCTCGACCTGCGGGCGCTGGGGCTCGACGAGCACGCGCCCTACGACCTGGTCGACGAGCTGACCGGCGAGGTGTTCACCTGGCGGGGGAGCGCCAACTACGTGCGCCTCGACCCGGCCGAGCGCGTGGGCCACGTCCTCCACGTCGTGCGCGGCTAGCGCGCAGGACCACCCGGCTCCGCCCGGCGGGACCGTCACGCGTCGCGCCGGCCCGGACGCGACGGTGCCCCGCCCGAGGGCGGGGCCCCGCGTCGGTGGGCCGGCGGG
>JAEVZA010000464.1 GCA_023392475.1 Actinomycetes bacterium
GCCGTGTGGTGGCTGGTCGCCGCGGTCGTCGTCGTGGCGGTCGTGGCCGGCGGCGCGTGGTGGCTGCTGGGTCGGGGCGGCGGCACGCCCCGGATCAGCGCGGGTGACGCGTTCGTCGGCGCCACGGGCGTCGACGCCGCCGCGGGCTACGTCCGGCTGAGCAACAGCGGCTCGGGCGACGACCGCCTCGTCCGCGTCACGAGCCCGCAGGTGCCCGACGTGAGCATGCACACCACCCGGGTGGACGGCGGCATGGCCACGATGGAGGGCGCCGACGCGCTCGACGTGCCCGCCGGCGGCACCCTCGCCCTCACCCCGGGCGGGTCGCACCTGATGCTCGAGGGGGCGAGGGCGCCGCTCACGGCCGGGTCGACGGTGCGGCTGCACCTCGAGTTCGACCACGCCCCGGCGATCGACGTCGACGCCGCGGTGGTGCCGCTCGCGGAGCTGCCCGACAGGGTGGGCGGATGAGCGCCCGGTCCTCCGTCCGTGCCGCCCACCGTCCGGAGGTCGCGTCGTGAGGTGGTGGTGCTCGGCGATCGTCGAGAAGTGGACGTGGGCACCCCGGCCCTACCTCGGCGTGTGGCTGCTGTGCCTCGGGCTCCTCGGGGGCTACGCCGTCGCGACGCGGCGGCACCTGCGCCACGTGCTCGAGGGCACGGTCCCCGACACCCGGCCGGATCCGACCGACGAGAAGGCCGTGGCACGGGAGCGCCGGCGGACGTGGCAGTTCGCGGCCGGGATCGTGTTCCTCTGGCTCGCCTCGGACTGGCCCGTGGGCACGCTCGGCGCCTCGTACCTGGCGTGCATCCACATGCTCCAGTACATGCTCTACTCGCTCGCCGCCGCCCCGCTCCTGATGCTGGGCACGCCCGAGTGGATGGCTCGACGGGTGCTGTCGACGCTGCGGCTGAACGGGCTGCACAAGGTGGTGGCGGTGCCGATCGTCGCCGCCATCCTCTCGAACGTCATCCTGATCGCCACGCACGCCCCCATCTCCGTGGACACGCTTCGGGCCACGCAGCCCGGCTCGTTCCTCCTCGACATGATCTGGCTCGTGTCCGGCGTGATCCTCTGGACGCCGATCATCAGCCCGATCCCCGAGGCCCGGGCCCGCACCGCGGCGATCAAGCTCGTCTACCTGTTCGCCGCCGCGGCGCTCATGCCGATGATCCCCGGCGGCTTCCTCACGTTCTCGCAGCAGCCGCTGTACCGGACCTACGAGCTGGCGCCGCGCATCGGCGTGGACGCGCTGAACGACCAGCAGATGGCCGGCGTGCTGATGAAGGTCGGCAACCTGCCGGTGATCTGGGCGGCCATGGGCGTGATCTGGTTCCGCTGGTACCGCCGGGACGCGGGGTTCGGGCGTCGGACGATCGTGCGCGACCCCGTCACCGGCGCGCCCCTCCGGACCCACGGCCCGAAGCTCACGCCCGCGGAGCGGCGCCGGGCCGGCACCAGCTCGGCACGACCGCAGTCCCGGACGACATGACGGCGAGGACCCCATGACGAGCAGCACACCGCAGGGCACGGCCGGCGAACGGGTCGACGCCACCGTCGTCGACGTGCCGGATCGCCGCCGGTTCGAGCTGCGGGTCGGCGGCGAGGCGATCGGCTTCGCGCAGTACGTGCGTCGGGGCGGTCGGCTGATCTTCGTGCACACCGAGGTCGACGACGCCTGGGGCGGCCAGGGCCTGGGCTCCGTCCTCGCCCGCGGCGCCCTGGACGCGGCCCGGGCGGAGGGCGTGCCGATCGTGCCGCTGTGCCCCTTCATCGCCGCGTACGTCGAGCGGCACCCGGAGTACCAGGACCTGGTCGACGAGGACGCCGTCGACTACCTCTCCCGCGAGCGCTGACCCGCCCCCACGGCAGTCCGTCGGGCACCTGGCGCGTCGAGCGCACGACGGGACGGGACGGGGGCGCACGACGGAGCGGGTCGGGGGCCGGCCGCCCCTAGCCTGGGCGCCATGGTGATGGCCGACCGACCCGAGGTGGCGACCGCGTCCCGGCCCGTGACGGCGGTGACGCTCGTCGGGCTGGCGGAGAACCTGCTCAACGGGCTCGCACGCGTCCCGTTCCAGCAGCCCTGGTCGGGCCCCTCGGGCGTCGTCCAGAACGTGGGGGAGAGCGTGACCCGCCAGGTCATCCGCTCGTTCATGGGCTACTCGACGGGCCTGCCGATCGAGGAGTTCCGGTCGATGGAGCGGGCGCTCGACAGCCTGTGCAAGGTGCTCCTCCCGCCGTTCGTGGACGCCCGCGACCGCGTGCACCTCACGCGCGGCGAGATCGCCGGCGTGCCCGGCATCTGGGTGCGCTCGCGCGGCGGCGACGTCGACGGCACGATCCTCTACCTGCACGGCGGCGGGTACATCGGCACCTCGCCGATGATGTACGCCGCCTTCGTCGGGGCCCTGGTGCGCGGGACCGGCTGCGAGGTGTTCGTCGCCGACTACCGGCTCGCCCCCGAGTTCCCGTACCCGGCCGGGCTGCACGACGCCGCCGACGTCTACCGCGGGCTGCTGGACGCGGGGATCGACCCGGAGCACCTCGTCGTGGCCGGGGACTCGGGCGGCGGCGGGCTCGCCACGTCCCTCATGGGCGAGCTGTTCGGCCGGGAGCTCCCGAAGCCCGGCGGGCTGGTGCTGTTCTCGCCGGAGGTCGACCTCGACCTCGACCACGCGTCGGTCACCGACAACGCGCCGCGGGACATCCTCCCGTGGAACATCCCGGTCACCTCCTACCTGCACGGCGTCGAGCCGGACGACGCGCGCGTCTCGGCCGTGTTCGCGGATCCGGCGTGGTTCCCGCCCACGTTCGTCTCCTCCGGCGGCGACGAGATGTTCCGGGACGGCATCCGCGAGTTCGTCCAGCGGCTCCGGGCCGCCGGCGTCGAGACCGAGTCGTCGGAGGAGCCGGGCATGTTCCACGTCTTCCCGATCGTGATGCCCTGGTCGGGTGCGGCGCGCCGCACGTTCGAGGCCGTCGACACCTTCGTCGACCGGCACGTCACCCCGACGAGCACCCCGGCGTCGGGCGAGCTCCCGACGGCCTGACGGCCGCCGGCCGTCAGCGGTCGCGGCAGGGGAGGTCGAGCGCCCGGGCCAGCGCGGCGCCGGTCGCCGCGGAGTTCAGGTACGGCTCGATGTCGTGCGGGTGGCGACCGTTGAAGACGTAGGCGTCCTCGAGCGCGTCGCCGAAGACGGGTGCGAGCTGCGGCGCCGCCATCGTGGCGAGGTCGCCCTCCGCGGCCACGTTCGTCCAGCGCCGGACGGCGGCCGGCCACACGCCCTTGCCGTCGACCGGCTTCGGCTCGAGCTGGTCGAGCACCAGGCCGGGCGTGCCGAGCGGCGAGCCGAGCGTGATGAGGTCCAGCTCGAGGTCGTCGCGCGCCGCCAGCACCTGGTACGCGAGCACCGTCCCCATCGAGTGGGCCACGACGACCTTCGTGTCGGGACCGAGGTGGTGGTCGAGGCGGCCGTGGATGCGCGCCTTCACCTCCGGGTCCGTGAAGTACCGGGCGAGCAGCTCCATCGAGCGGCGGTTGGTCTCCACCGCCATCTGCTTGGCGACGCCGTCGAGCGCCTTCGGGCCGTCGGACTCGAACTGCGAGGCGAGCTCGGTGATGCCGTGGGCCGCGTCGTCGCCGACGCCGGCGAGCACGTCCTCGGCCGGCCGCGGCGCGGGGCGGACGAGGTCGCCCCAGAAGGCGACGCACAGCGTGCCCTCGACCTGCGGGAGCTGGAAGCCGGCGACGTCGACGCCCGCGGCCCACAGCCCGTCCATCATCGACGGCGCCCACCGGACGCCCAACCGGAACGGGCCCCACATCTCGTGGAACGCGCCGTGCACCACCACCACCTCGGCCATGGCGCAGCAGTGTGCCAGACCGGCGGGGGCGCGGCGTGGCGGTGGTCACGTCGCGCCGCCGCGGCACCACGCGCGCACGGGACACCGGTTACCGTGCCCGGCGGGGGACACTCACACGGAGGACAGCATGCTGGAGCCGCCCGCGGAGTCCGGCGTGGCCGACTGGGCCACCGACTTCGACCACACGGACGAGGCGTACGCCGCGGCGGCGCCCGAGATCTGGGACGACCTCCGCGAGCGCTGCCCCGTGGCCCACACCGACCGCTTCGGCGGCGCGTGGCTACCCACCCGCCACGACGACGTGTCGATGATCGCCCACGACACCGAGCACTTCAGCTCCAACGGCGTGATCGTCTCGCCCTTCCGGCCGGGCATCCCCGCGCCGATCGGGTTCGCGCCGCCGATCACCTCGGACCCGCCGTTCCACGAGAAGGCCCGGCGCATCCTCCTCCCCGCCTTCTCGCCGAAGGCGATCAACCCGCTCGAGGAGCCGACCCGCACGTTCTGCGCCGGCCTGATGGAGGACATCGTGTCCTCGGGCCGGACGGAGGTCGACGCCGCAGAGGAGTACTCCCAGCACATCCCCGTGCGCGTCATCGCCCACATGCTGGGCGTCCCCCAGGAGGACGGCGACCGCTTCCGCTCCTTCATCCACCGGATCCTCGAGAAGCCTGGCCAGTCGGGCCCGATCGACGAGGAGGACACGATGATCACGTACCTGGACCGGATCATCGAGCAGCACCGCGAGGAGCCGAAGGACGACCTGATCGGGTACCTCCTGCAGCAGGAGATCGACGGCGAGCCGATCAACGACGACCACGTCGGCGGCACCGTGGCCCTCGCGCTGATCGCGGGGATCGACACCACGTGGTCGGCGATCGGGGCCAGCCTGTGGCACCTGGCGCAGCACCCCGAGGACCGGCGCCGGCTCGTCGAGGAGCCCGAGGTGATGACCTTCGCGGTGGAGGAGTTCCTCCGGGTGTACGCGCCGGTCACGATGGCGCGCCTGGTCGCGAAGGACACCGAGGTCGGCGGCTGCCCGATGTCGCCGGGGGAGTGGGTGCTGCTCCCGTTCCCGTCCGCCAACCGCGACCCGGAGTTCTTCGAGGACGCGGACGAGTTCGTCATCGACCGCCGCAAGAACCGCCACGCCGCGTTCGGCCTGGGCATCCACCGGTGCCTCGGCTCGAACCTCGCCCGCATGGAGCTCCGCGTGGCCATCGAGGAGTGGCTCAAGCGGGTCCCCGACTTCGAGTTGCAGGACCCCGGCACCGTGCGCTGGTCGACGGGTCAGGTCCGCGGCCCCCGCTCGCTGCCCGTCCGGCTGCTGCGCACCGAGGAGGCGGCGTGAGGATCGAGTTCGACCGGAGCGCCTGCCAGGGCCACAACCGCTGCTACCTGCTGGCCCCCGAGCTCTTCGACGTGGACGACGAGGGCTACGCCGTGCTGCTGGTGGCCGGCGACGTGCCCGAGGAGCTGCGGGACAAGGCGCAGCTCGCCGTCGACAACTGCCCCGAGTACGCGATCACGCTCGCCGACGGCTGACCGGGCCTCGTTGGCCCGCGCGCACCCGGCCGTGGTCGGATGGGCGGGGTGACCGTCATCGATCGCGCGACCGAGCCGACCCCCACGCGCCGCACCCGGCTGCTCCGGGACAACCTCTCCGTCGCCACCGGCACCGCGGTCGGACGGGTCACCGGGTTCGTCAAGGTGCTGGCGCTCTTCGTGGCGCTCGAGGGCGGCCTGCGCGACGCCTACCAGCTCGCCAACAACGCCCCGAACATCATCTTCGAGCTGATCCTCGGCGGTGTCCTGACCGCGACGCTGGTCCCGCTCTTCACCGACGACCTCCTCCACGGCGACGACGAGGCCACGTCCGCGGTGGTGTCGACCGCGCTGGTCGCGCTCGTCGCCGTCACCGGCCTGACGTTCGTCGTCTCCCCGGGCCTCATCTGGCTCTACAGCCTCAACCACGCAGCGGGCGTGTCGCCGGGGGAGCTGCGCTCCGTCGGGACGAACCTCGCGTTCTTCTTCGCGCCGCAGGTCTTCTTCTACGGGGCCATGGCGCTCGGCTCCGCGCTGCTCAACGCCCGACGTCGGTTCTTCGCGGCGGCGTGGGCACCGGTGCTCGAGAACCTGATCGTGATCGCCATGCTGCTCACGATCCCGCTCGTGTTCCCGGGCCACCGCGACCTGGAGCGGGCGGCGCGCGACGGCGGGCTGCGCGCCTACCTCGGCATCGGCACCACGCTCAGCATCGTGGTGATGGCCGTCGTGCTGCTGCCGGTCCTGCGGCGGGCGGGCGTGCACATCCGGTTGCGCCCGAGCCTGCGCCACCCGGCGGTGCGCCGCGCCATGCGGCTCTCGGGCTGGACGATCGGCTACGTCGTCGCCAACCAGGTGGCGGCGTTCGTCGTCCTCGTGCTCGCCAAGCCCGGCACCGGCAACGTGACCGACTACCAGACCGCCTTCACGTTCTTCCAGCTGCCCCACGGCCTGCTGGCCGTCTCGCTGATGACGACGTTCCAGCCCGACCTCGCCCGCTCGGCGTCCGTCGGGGACGAGCCGGGGTTCAACCGGCGGCTCCTGCTCGGGCTGCGGCTGCTCGGCCTCGTCGTGATCCCCGCCGCCGTCGGCTACCTCGTGGTCACCCACACGTTCGTCGACGGGATGCGCCACGCCCACGTGACGCTGGCCCGGTTCGACCTGCTCAGCATCCTGCCGATCCTGGGCGGCTTCGCCCTCGGCCTCGTCGGGTTCTCGGCGTACCTGTTCATCCTGCGTGCGTTCTACGCCCGCACGGACACGCGCACGCCCTTCTACCTGAACCTCGTCGAGAACGCCCTCAACATCGTCTTCGCGCTGCTGCTCGTGGGCCGCTTCGGCGTGATGGGGCTGGCCATCGCGTACGCGCTGGCGTACAGCGTCGCCGCCGTCGTCAGCTTCGTCGTGCTCACCCGCCGGCTCGACGACTTCGACGTGCGCGGCCTGGTGGACACGCTCGTCCGCCTGCTCGGCGCCGCCGCGGTGATGGCCTTCGTCGCGTGGGTCATCGCCGGCGCGGTGCAGGGCGCGGGGTGGGCACCGGTGCTGCTCTCGCTCCTGGTCACGATCGGGGCCGGCATCGCCACGTACGCCGCCGCGGTGCTGGTGCTCCGGGTCCCCGAGCAGCTGGGCGGCCTCGGCGCGCTCAGTGCAGGCCGAGGGCGAACACGACGGCGATGACCGTGGCGGCGCCGATCACGTCGATCGCGGCGCTCATGATCGGCACGCCGGCCGAGTCCGGGTCGACGCCGACGCGGAACGCCCCCACGGTCGTCCACCAGCTGATCGCGACGACGGCGACCATCGTGATCGCGCCGGCGATCAGCGACACGGCCGTGGTCCAGCCCCACCCCGGGTCGCCGCCCGAGCCGGAGAGCGGTGCGAAGAGCACGGCGCCCACGCCGTTGAGGGCGAACACGGGGACGGCGAGCGCGGCCAGGAACGCGACGTCACGCCGGGCGGCCCGCCCGGGCAGGCCGGTCGGTCGCAGGTTGCCGAGGTGGAGCGCGGTGGACACGCGCCCGCAGAGGATGCCGCCGAGCGCGCCGCCGCTCGACACGAACGCCGGGATCAGCACGAACACGGCGGGCAGCACGGCGAGGGCGTTCAGCTGGTGCTGCAGGACGAGGCCGCCGAGCGTGTCGAGCACGAGCGCGGCGACGAGGATCGGGCCCGACTCGACGACGATGCGCCGCAGCTCGGGGTGCGGCGACCGCAGCGACAGGACGACGGCGATGGCCGTCACCACGACGGCCACGGCGCACACGGCATCGGCGACGCCGGCACGCCGGACGGCGACGGCGGCCAGCCACAGCGCCGGGATGGTCAGCACGTCGCCGAAGGTGCTCACGACCGGGGCGACGAGGTTGTCGAGGTCCCAGCCGCGCCGGACCGCACCCCGGGTGAGCGCCACGGCGAGCAGGACGTTGGGGACGGCGCCGAGCAGCCCGCCGACGACGGCGATGGCGACGAGCTCGGGGAGCGCCACCGTCGGCTGACCGATCACCGAGGCGAGCAGGCGCGCGAGCACCGCGAGCGCGACGGACATCGCGCCCACCAGCGTGAACGCCGCCCGCAGGTTCTGGCCCATGACGCCGCGCCCCCGGAGCGACGGGCTGTACGTGCCGATGTGGATCGCGGTGCTGAGCCGGTTGCCGAAGGTGGTGAAGACGTTGCCGCACAGGCCGATCGCCGGCGTCATCAGGACCAGGAGGCCGGGCACCTCCCGGAACGTCGGGATGAGGGCGACCATGATCGCCCCGGCCACGAAGCTGGTGATCGAGTTGAGGCCGAGCGCACCGAGCGTCTGGCCCGCCGCGCCGGTGGTGGGCCCGAGGAGGTCGAGGGCCCGTCGCAGCGGAGCGGGGACGGCGGCGGCGCTGCGTCGTGCACGTCGTCCGCCGGCCATCCGGGCAGTCTCGCCCACCCGCACCCCGCCGCCGTTCACCCCACCCACGGGGTGCATCCAGAGATATAGGGGTCCTCACGGACGCTGAGCGTCCGCGAGGATCCCTATATCCCCCGGGCGCGGGGTGCTCGCACGCGCTGCGGCCCAGCGTCCCCGGCTTCTGCGGCGCCCAGAGCTCGTGGAACGAGATCGAGGACCCCTCTTTCGCCGGACGGGTCAGTGGTCGGTGGTGCGGCGGTGCTCGAGGTCGACCAGCCAGGACCGGTACCAGTCGGGATCGGTCAGCTGCGACGGGTGATGCCCGGGGAGCGACGACACGAGCATCGTCGGCACGACCTCGAACGAGAAGCTGAGCAGCAGGCGGGCGAGTCGCCACCACGTGCCCGGGAGGCGCAGCCGGCGGTCGGCGCGGAGCATGCCGAGCGTGGCGGTGAGGCTGAACACGGCGAGCAGCACCAGGGAGCAGGCGCCGGCCCAGGCGAGTCGGAGGTGCGACCCGTCGACCTCGCGCCACACGTCGTGGGCGACCGACTTGTGCTCGACCTCCTCGGCGAGGTGCCACAGGAAGAGGTCGGTGGCGGCAGGGTCCGCGCCGCGCAGGAACTCGGCCAGGTGGTCGCTCGTCCACCGGGCGAGGCTGTAGGCGATGGTCTCGGACGCCGCGGCGTAGGCGAGGCTGAAGCGGAGGCTGCGCGTCCGCCCGAGCCGGGCGTAGGTGCGGCGCATGCGCCGCTCCACCCGCTCGAGCCGCGGGTAGCGGGCCCGCAGCAGCGCGTTGAACCCGCGGTGCACCCGTTGGTGCTGGAGCTCTTGCGTGGCGAAGTCGATCGCGGTGGCCGCCAGCTCCGGGTCGAGGGACCCCGCGGCGCGGCGGACCGTGGCGGCGAAGTACGGCTCGACGTACGGCATCATCAGCGACACCGAGTTCGCGGCGGCCACGAACTCCGGTGCACCCGGGTTCCAGACGGCATCGGTGCCCGGGTCCACGTCGAGGTCGAGGTGGGGGCGGAGCACGACGGGCCGTGCGTCGTGGCGGTCCAGCCCACCGGGCGAGCCGGGGAGCCACCCGGCGGTCGGCGAGTCGGACGGGTCGGGGGAGTCGGGGGAGTCGGGTCGGTGCGCGACGGCGGGCGGTCGGTCCACCCCCGTCCATCGGCACGCGGGGCTCGGGGATGGAGGCATCCGGCCCATCGGGCGGGGCGGCCCCGCCGGCGCCCGCCTGCCGGGCGCCGACCGGCCGTGCGCCCGAGGTGGCCCACCCGCGGTCGCCCGGTGGCCGTGCGGTGGCCGAGTCGTGACCGGATCGTGACGCTCCGGAAACACGGGGAGCCGGGTCCGGGCGGGGTCCGGAACTACGATCTGCGCACCCTGTCCATCGTCCGGGCCCCGACGGGTGCCCACCGAGGTGATCACATGCTCCGACGAACGCTCCGGATCACGGCCCTCGTGGCCATCGCCGCGCTGGCACTGGCGGCCTGCGGCGACGACAAGTCCGACTCGTCCTCCGGCAGCACGACGACGGCGAAGTCGGGAGCGCTCGTCATCTGCTCCGACATCCCCTACGAGCCCATGGAGATGGAGGCGACCGACACCAAGACGCCGAGCGGCTACACGGGCTTCGACATCGACCTCGTCCAGGAGATCGCCACCAAGGCCGGCAAGAGCCTCGAGGTGAAGGTCACGCCGTTCGACGGCATCTTCGCCGCCATGGACGCCGGCAAGTGCAACGCCGTCGTCTCCTCCGTGACGATCACCGACGAGCGCAAGAAGAACATGGACTTCTCCGAGCCGTACTTCGACTCGAACCAGTCGCTGATGGTCCTCAAGACGAACGCGGACAAGTTCAAGACGCTCGACGACCTGGCCGGCAAGACGATCGGCGTCCAGTCCGGGACCACCGGCGAGGAGTACGCCAAGGACCACACGCCGAGCGGGGCCACGATCAAGGCCCTGCCGGGCGCCTCGGACCTCTTCGCGGCGCTCGACGCCGGGTCGATCGACGCGATCCTGCAGGACTACCCGATCAACGCCTACCGGGCCACGAAGCGCGACAACGTCGTCATCACCCAGAAGATCAAGACCGGTGAGCAGTACGGCATGGCGGTGAAGAAGGGCGACGCCGACACGCTGAAGCTCCTCGACGACGGCATCGCGGCCGCGAAGGCGAACGGCACCTACGACACGCTCTACGAGAAGTACTTCGGCGAGAAGCCGTCGGCGAGCTGACCGAACCGACCGCAGGGTCGTCGGGGTGCGGGCGGGCACCCCGACGGTCCGCACCCCGCAGATCCCACCAGGTCGCCACCCGGCCCGAGGCCCGCCCGTGAACCGACGTCGCCGATCCACCCTGATCCAGTGGGCCATCTTCGTGGCCGGCCTCGCGGTCGTCGCCCTCGCGCTCGGCTTCACGGTCCGTTGGGGTGACCTGGCCCAGAACTTCTTCCACTGGGACGACTTCACCGCGCAGTTCCCCGGGATCATCACCGAGGCGGCGCGCAACACCCTGATCTACACGGCGATCGGCTTCAGCGGCGGCCTCGTCCTGGGCCTCGTCGCGGCGATCATGCGCCAGTCGTCGGTGGCTCCCGCCCGGTTCCTCGCCACCATCTACATCGAGGTGTTCCGCGCCCTGCCCGCGCTGCTCACGATCCTGATCGTGGGCTTCGGCATCCCGATCGCCTTCGGCGCCGAGAACCTGCCGCAGTTCTTCAAGTCGCTGTACGGCTCGGGCGGCACCGCGCTGGCCCTCGTGGCCGGCGCCTACCTGGCGGAGACGATCCGGGCGGGCATCGAGGCCGTGCCCCGCGGCCAGGTCGAGGCCTCCCGGTCGCTCGGCATGACCGCCGGCCAGACGATGCGCTCGATCGTGCTGCCCCAGGCGTTCCGGGTCATCCTCCCGCCGCTCACCAACGAGCTCGTGCTGCTCCTGAAGGACACCTCGCTCCTCGCGATCCTCGGGGTCGCCATCGGCGAGCGCGAGCTCACGACGTGGGGGCGGACGGTGTCGAACTCGATCGGCAACTACACGCCGCTCGTGGCCGCCGCGGTGTGCTACCTCGTCATCACGATCCCGTTGAGCCAGCTCGTGAAGTACGTCGAGCGCCGGACGAGCGCGGGGCAGCGGTGACCGCGCCGGACGCGCCCACCCCGTCGCCCTCGGGGTCCGACGGTGGTCCGACCGTGCAGATCCGCGGCCTGTGCAAGCGGTTCGGCAGCAACGAGGTGCTGAAGGGGCTGGACTTCCACGTCGACCGCAGCGAGGTCGTCGTCGTGATCGGCCCCTCGGGCTCGGGGAAGTCGACGCTGCTGCGGTGCGTGAACCTGCTGGAGACGCCCGACGAGGGCCAGGTCCTGATCGACGGGATCGACATCTGCGACGACGACACCGACGTCAACGCCGTCCGCCGGCGCATCGGCATGGTGTTCCAGCAGTTCAACCTGTTCCCGCACCTGCGGGCGATCGACAACGTGACGATCGCCCAGCGCAAGGTGCTCAAGCGGTCCCAGGACGAGGCCGACCGCATCGCCCGGGCGAACCTCGAGCGGGTGGGCCTCGAGGGCAAGGGGGACCACTACCCGGCGCAGCTCTCGGGCGGTCAGCAGCAGCGGGTGGCGATCGCCCGTGCGCTGGCGATGGACCCGGAGATCATGCTGTTCGACGAGGCCACGTCCGCGCTGGACCCCGAGCTCGTCGGCGACGTCCTGGGCGTGATGCGCAGCCTGGCCGCCGACGGCATGACGATGATGGTCGTCACCCACGAGATCGGCTTCGCCCGCAACGTCGCCGACCGGGTGGTGTTCATGGCCGACGGCGTCGTGGTCGAGGAGGGCCCGCCCGCGCAGGTCCTCGACGACCCGCAGCACGAGCGGACCCGCCAGTTCCTCCGCCAGGTCCACGACCGCTGATCCCCCAGACACGAAATCCTGTGCGTGCGGGACGCTCAGCGTTCCGCACGCACAGGATTTCGGTCGTTCGGAGTCGGTGAGCGCGGGCGCTAGATCGGCCGCGAGGGGTCGACCTTGCCCTTGCCGGCGTTGCTCGGCACCTGCGTGACGCCGTTGGTCGGGCAGTGGAACCCGTCGCCGTCGTCGCCCTTGCCGCCGATCTTCGGGTACGCCCGGACGAACTTGCCGTCCTCCACCTTCAGCAGCATCGAGCACGTGCCGGCGACGGTCTGGTCGAAGCGGGACGGGTCCTGGGCGGCGTGCAGGCCGCCGGCCGTCCAGTCGGAGATCGCTGCGGCCTGCTCCAGGATGCACGTCCGGTCGAGCTGGCCGTCGTTCTTCTTCGAGCACTGGTTCGCCGCCGTGGCGAAGAGGAGCCACGCGCTCGTGGCCTGCATGCCGAGCGGGCCGGTGCGGGCGTCAGGCACGTACTTCTTCAGGTTGTCGAGGTACTCCTGCACGGCCGGCCAGCGGCTCGCCTCCTCGATGGGGTGCATCGTCATGCGCACGTAGGACCCCTCGGGTGCGGCGTTGCCGACCGAGAACAGCAGCGGGTCGTACATGTTCGTCTCGAGGAGCGGCGTCCCCTTCCAGCCCTGCTCGCGCAGCTTGGCGAGGAGGTTGGCCAGCTGGCCGGCCTCGCCGACCCACATGAGCGACGTGGCGCCGGACTCGATGATCGACTGCGCCAGCGGGGTCCAGTCGGTCAGGCCGGTCGGCGGGAACGGGAAGGTGCCGGCCAGGTCCATGCCGACGTCCTTCACCGCGGCCACGTACTTGTCCTTGGTGAGGACGAGCGACGGCAGGTCGCCGTAGGCGATCGCCACCTTCTTCGCGGCCTCCGGCTGGAGCTGCTTGAAGTCCCGGATCCACGTGTTCGAGACGCTCGACGGCGGGTTCGGCGCGGGCTGCACCTGGCCGTTCGAGTCCGCCTTCTCCGGCGACACGGCGTAGCCCGGGAGGTCGATCATCTTGCACTTGTGGAAGTCCGAGCCGTCCTTGCCGGAGAACTCGAGGTTGTCCTGGACGAACCCGCCGCCGACCATCGCGAACACGTCGGAGCACGCCGTCGCCATGGCGGACTCGACCTCGAAGATGCCGGCGTTCAGCTCGATCGGGTTGATCTTCAGCCCGCCGATGCCGCCTTGGGCGTTGCACCAGTCGGCGAAGGAGACCGACGCGTCCCACATGTCCTTGTTCAGGCCGGGACGGATGCTGGAGGTGCGGTCGGAGGCGACGCCGATGTTCAGCTCGCCGTCGCTCTTGCCCTGCTCGCCGGCCTTGATCGTGTCCTTGCCCGGTCCGCACACGTCCTTGAGGCTGCCGAAGTCCGCCGACGCGGTGGTCGCCGCCTTCGCCGTGGTCGTAAACTCGGACGAGGCACCCTCGTCCTTCGAGCCGCCGCTGGCCCCGCACGCGGCGGCGACGAGCGACACGGTCAGTGCCAGGCACATGAGGACGGACCACGAACGACGCATCGAACCCCCCGGAACGGTCAACGTGTGCGGTCACCGTAGACCGGGCGCGCCTGTGGCGCCTGTCACTCGCGCCGATCGCTCAGCTCCGCTCGGACCACGTGCGCCGAGGTCGCCGCGCCCGACGGGCGCGAGCGCTCAGCCGATGACGCCGCGGGCGCGCAGGTCGTCGAGGCGGTCGGCGTCGAGGCCGAGCTCGGTGCCGAGCACGTCGTCGGTGTGCTCGCCGAGCCACGGCACCCGCGCCTCGGGGCCCTCGGCGACGTCGGACAGCTTCACCGGGTTGCCCGGGGTCAGGATCGGCTGGTCGATCCCGTCGGTCCGGGGCATCTCCACGAGCATGTGCCGCGCCGCGACGTGGGGGTCGTGCACGATCTCCTCGTCGGACAGGCACGGGCCGGCGGCGAGGCCGGCGGCCGACAGCTCGGCGGCGGCCCCGGTCTTCGTGCGCGACTCGGCCCACGACTCGATCGCCGGCCGGATCACGTCGTCGAGGTGGTCGACCCAGCCCTGGCGCACGGCCAACCGAGCGTCGGTGAGCCAGTCCTCGCGGCCGATGAGCCGGGCGAGGGACTCGAACTGGTGCTCGCGGACGACCTGCAGGACGAACCAGCCGTCGGCGGCCCGGAACGTCGTGAGGATCAGCGGGCCGACGTCGCCGCCCCGCAGCCCCATCGACCAGAAGTTGGAGACGATGTCGGTCATCGCGATCAGCGCGTCGAGCATCGCCACGTCGACGTACTGGCCGTGACCCGTGCGGTCGCGGTGGCGCAGCGCGGCGAGGATGCCGATCGTGGCGAAGAGCGCGGCCGAGATGTCGCCGAGCGCGCCCACCGGGTTCGCCGTCGGCGGGCGGCCGTCCTTCGCCATGAAGTCGTAGATGCCCGACATCGCCTCGACGATCGACGCGAAGGCGGGCCGGTCGCGGTACGGCGTCTCGGTCGTGTTGCCGAACCCCGACACGGACACGTACACGCACGCGGGGTGCACCGCGGCGAGGTCCTCGTAGGCGAGGCCGAGCCGGGCCACGGCACCGGCCTTGAAGTTCTCGGCGACCACGTCGAAGTGCGGCGCGAGGTCGAGGACGAGCTGGCGGCCCTCGGGCTGCTTGAGGTCGATGCACACGCTGCGCTTCGAGAGGTTGTTGCGCAGGAAGGTGGCGCCGACCTGGCGGCCCTCGGGATCGGTCATGGCCGGCAGCGACGAGCGACCGAGGTCGCCGCCGCGGGGCGACTCGACCTTCACGACCTCCGCTCCGAGGCGGCCGAGGAGCTGCGTCGCGTACGGGAGGGCCTGCATCTGCTCCAGGGCCAGGATGCGGACGCCGTCGAGCGGCTTGCCCGACGCGAGGGCGTCGGCGTTGGCGATGTCTCCCAGCTGCATGCGATCCCTCCCGAGACCGTGTTCGGGGGCCGGTCCGGCGGCGGGAGCGTATCGTGGCCGCCTCCGGAGGTCCGAGTCCGGTCCCGCCCCGCGGGCCGGTGGCCCGGGACCACGAGACGATGGGCGACGCGATGCAGTTCCACCTCTTCCTGCCGCAGATGCGGATGTCCGTCGACGACCTCGTCGACCGCGCCCGCGCGGCCGAGGCGGCGGGGTTCACGGGCATCGCGCTGATGGACCACCTGGCCCCGCCGCTGGCGCTGGACAAGCCGATGTGGGAGGCGATGACCGCCGCGACCTGGCTCGCGGCGCGGACCGACCGGCTGCAGGTGGGGCACCTCGTGCTGTGCGACGCGTTCCGGCACCCGGCGGTGCTGGCACGCCAGGCGGCCACGCTCGACCACGCGTCGGGCGGTCGCTTCGAGCTCGGCATCGGCTCCGGTTCCACGCCGGAGGAGCTGGGCGTGTTCGGGCTGCCCGGCGGCTCGGCGCGGGAGCGCATCGACCGGTTGGGCGAGACCCTGGCGATCCTGCGGGCCCTCTGGTCGGGCGAGGTGGTCGACCTCGACGGTCCCACGATCGAGCTGCAGGGCGCCCGGCAGCTGCCGCTGCCGACCCGGCGCATCCCGATCGTGGTGGGCGGCACGGGCCGGCGCACCATGGAGCTCGTCGCCCGGTACGCGGACTGGTGGAACGTGCCCGTCCACGAGCTGGACCGGCTTGAGGACCTCCGGGAGCACGCCGGCGACGCCCGCACCTCCGTGCAGGTGGCGGTCACCTACGTGCCCCCGGGCGCCGACCGCGACGAGGTGCTGGCCGGCGCGCAGCAGCGCTTCGGCTGGATGCAGCGCTCGGCCCGGCTCGTCGGGTCGGGGCCGGAGCTGGTCGAGGGGTTCGCGGCGCTCGCCGACCGGGGCGTCGACCGCGCCTACACCTGGTTCACCGACTTCGCCCCGCCCGAGGTGCTCGAGGCCTTCGGGGCCGAGGTGGTGCCGGCGGGCGCGTGACCGGCCCGCTCCCGGCCGGCGCAGTCAGCCGAACCCGATCACCCGGCGGGCGAGGAGCCACCGGCCCTCGTGCCGGACGAGCTCGTCGTCGTAGGTGCCGACCCGGGCGACCGTCGGCGTGCCGGTCGTGTCCTCGAGGAACAGCCAGGTGGACGCGGCGGCGGCACGGTCGCCGTCCAGCGTCACGACCGTGGTGGTCGTGACGTGGCGGGTCCCCGAGCCCGGTCCGACCTCGCCGGCCGCCCGCCGCTCGAGGCTCCCGGCGCGGATGTCGTCGTGGCCCCGTCGCACCGTGCCGGGCAGCTCCCACGACGCATCGGGAGCGAACAGCGCCACGTACGCGTCGACGTCGGGCCCGTCGGCGGTGCGGGACAGCGCGGCGATCACGTTGCGGACCGCGAGCTCGTCGGCGACGGGATCGTGCTCCACGCCCGGACGCTACCGCCGACCGGATAGCGTGTCGGCCGTGGGAAGCAGTGGGAGCAAGCCGAGGAAGCCGGAGCAGCACCACCTGCCGAAGGTGGGCAGCAAGGCGAACGAGCACTACGAGCTCGAGGAGCGCCGCAAGGAGGTGTTCCACGGCACGCCGTGGATCGTCGTCGCGGTCGTGCTGGTCGTCGTGCTCGTCGGCTGGCTCCTCATCACGATCTGATCCGTCGGCGGCCCGCGCAGCGAGCTGCTGCGCTCAGCCGGTCGCGGTCAGGGCGGCCAGGACCCGGGCGCGGGTGTCGGCCGGGTCGATCACGTCGTCCACCTCGAAGTGGGTGGCGATGTTGAGCGCGCCGCCCACCTCGTAGGCCCGCTCGATCAGCGCCGCCTCGCGGGCGGCCCGCTCCTCTGGATCCTCGATCGCGTCGAGCTCCCGCGCGAACCCGAGGCGCACCGCGCCCTCGAGGCCCATGCCCCCGAACTCCCCGGTCGGCCAGGACAGCGTGAGGTCCGGTTCCAGCAGGCTCCCGCCGGCCATCGCCTGGGCGCCGAGCCCGTACGACTTCCGGAGGACGACGAACACCCACGGCACCGTCGTCCGCGCCGCCGCCAGGAAGAGGTCGCCGAACGCCCGCACCTGGCCCGCCCGCTCGGCCTCGGGGCCGACCATGAACCCCGGCGTGTCGCACAGCGACACCACCGGCAGCCGCCAGCGCTCGCACAGGCCGAGGAACCGGGTGGCGGTCGACGCGGCGTCCACGTCGATCGCGCCGCCCAGGTGCAGGGGCTCGTTCGCCAGGAACCCGACGGGCCGGCCCGCGAGCCGCCCGAGCGCGGTCACGACGCCGGCGCCGAAGCCGGCCCGCAGCTCGACGACGGATCCCTCGTCGGCCAGGGTCGTCACGACGGACCGCACGTCGTAGCCGCGGCGCCGGGCCGGCGGCACCACGTCGCGCAGGATGGCCTGGTCGGGTGCCGCGCCGGCGGGCGTGGTGCCCTGGGCGAAGCCGAGCACCGTCTGCGCCGCCTCCACGGCGGCGGCCTCGTCGGGCACGCGCACGTCCACGACGCCGTTCGACCACTGGACCTCGATCGGTCCGATGTCGGTGGGCGCGACCAACCCGAGCCCGCCGCCCTCGATCATCGCCGGTCCGGCCATGCCGATGTTCGAGTCCTCCGTGGCGATGACGACGTCGCAGCACCCCGCCAGCGCGGCGTTGCCCGCGAAGCAGTAGCCGGAGACGACGGCGATCGTCGGCACGGTGCCGGCGAGCCGGGCGAAGCGGGCGAACGACGGGACGTCCAGGCCGGACACCCCCGGGGCGTCCACGTCGCCGGGGCGGCCGCCCCCGCCCTCGGCGAGCAGGACGACGGGCAGCCGGTGCCGGGACGCGACGTCGAGGAGGCGGTCGGTCTTGCGGTGGTTGACGAAGCCCTGGGTGCCGGCGAGCACGGTCGCGTCGTAGGCGAGCACCGCCACCCGCGACCGAGCCTCGCCGAGGACCGGTGATCCCACGGTGGCGGTGCCGACCAGGAGGCCGTCAGCAGGCGTGCGCCGGACGAGGTCGTCGACGGACCGACGACCCCGCTGCGCGGCGACGGCCAGCCCGCCGTACTCGTTGAACGACCCTTCGTCGACGAGCGCCTCGACGTTCGTCCGCGCCGTCCGGCGGCCAAGCTGCGCCCGGCGCTCGACGGCCTCGGGCCGGCGCTCGTCCCGGAGCAGGTCGCGCCGCTCCAGGACCGCGGCGAGGTCCGGGCGGTCGAGCCCGGTCGGTCCGTCGTCGGCCGCCGGCGCCGCCACGTCCTCGCCGGCACCCTCGGTCACCTCGAGCACCACCAGCCGCGCGCCGGCGTCGACGTCGTCGCCGACGTGCACGACCAGCTCGGCCACCCGTCCGCCGGCGACGCCCGCCACCGGGTGCTCGGTCTTCATGCTCTCCAGCGTCACGAGCGGGGTGCCGGGCGCGACCACCTGGCCGACCGCCACGTGCACGGCCGCGCACACGCCGGTCAGCGGCGCCACGACCTCCTCACGACCGTCGCGCTCCGTGGGTCCGCGTTCGTGCTCCGGCATCGGGCGGCATCGTAGGGACCCGACCGGTTCCGACGCCGGCCGTGGGAGACTCCCGGCCGTGGGAGCACGACACCCCGCCGGGCCGGACCGCGACGTCCGACGTCACGGTCACCCGAACCACGCGGAGCGGCCCGAGCCGTTCGTCCGGCCCTACGAGCTGCGCGACCGCGACGACGTGCGGGAGATCTGCTTCCGCACCGGCTTCATGGGCGACCCGGTCGCGGACCAGTACGCCGACCGGGACTCCTTCGCCCACCTGTTCTGCACCTGGTACGTCGACCACCGCCCCGGGAGCGCCTGGGTCGTGGACGACGGTGACGGGCGGGCCGTGGGCTACCTGATCGGCTCACCCGACGCCCCGCGCCGCGACGGGCCCGAGGGCCCGCGCCACATGGGGGAGTTCGCGCTCCGGCACGGCGTCGCCCGTGGCGTGTTCGTCCGTCCGGGGACCGCTCGCTTCCTGCGGCGGGCGGCGAGGGACCTGCGGGCCGACCGCAGCGTGCTCGAGCCGGTGGTGGACGTCCGGGCGTACCCGGCGGAGCTCCACATCAACCTGCTGCCCGTGGTGCGGGGTCGTGGACTGGGCGGGGTCCTCGTGCGCACGTGGCTCGACCGGTTGCGGGAGCTCGGCGTGCCGGGCGTCCGACTCGGGACGTTCGGGGAGAACACGGGAGCGATCGCGTTCTTCGAGTCCCAGGGCTTCCGCTCGGCGGGGGACCGGGTGCCGAACCCCGGGTTCCGGATGCCCGACGGCGGCCGCTGCACGGTCCGCCACTTCCTGCGCGAGGTCTGAGCTCCCGGCGGCTCGGCGGTCGCCGGCTCAGAGCGAGGTGTTCCAGGTGTCGACGAGCAGGTGCGGGCGCTTGCCGTCGAGCAGCTGGCTGATCCAGTCGAGGACCTCGGGGTCGACGCGCACGAACTCCGTGCCGTAGAGGCGCCACTCGGCGTCGCCGAAGTCCTGGATGCGGCGGATGCGGAGCACGGCCTCGGCGTCGCCGAGCCGGGTCATCACGATCGAGCCGCGACGGAGGTCGGGCGCGACCGGCGCGACGACCGCCGCGCCGCTCACCGACACGTCGAGCAGGCGGGCGACCTCGGGGTCGCGTGGGCGCGTGCGGAAGCGGCCGTTGACCACCTCGTCCAGTCGCCACTGCAGGAACACGTCGCCGAGTTGGATGCGCTCACCCAGCCGCCGGCCGGGATCGGGAGGGACGCCCACGGTCCCTTGATCGGCCGGGCGCCGACGGGGGTTGAGCGATTGGCGCCAGACTGCGCTTCAGGGTGCTTCGGACCTCCCCCGTGGCCGGTCATCCGCGCCGGTTCGCGGCGAATCGGGATGGTGGCGGCGAATCGGGGCGGTGGCGGCGGGGCGTGGTGCACACGTCCCGCGCCGGCTTGCGGCGAATCGGCTGATGCACCTCGTCGCCGTGGAGGGATGCTGCGCCGGCTGCGCCCCGGCCCCGCGGTGCGAAGGCACCGATTCGCCGCAAGCCGGTTCCGGGATGGCGTCGGGTGAGGGTCCGCACGGCGCGATTCGCCCCAAGCCGGTTTCCGAGGCGCTCGGTCCCGTGACGGGCTTCGTCTTCCATTCGCCGCAAGCCGGCTCCGGGATGTGCATTGGTTGAGGGTCCGCACATCGCAATTCGCCGCAAGCCGGTTCACGGCGAGCCTGCGGCGCATCCGACCAGCGAGGCGCCGCCCCCAGCCGGGCGTGCGGCTCAGCCGGTGAGGTGGCCGACGTCGTCGCCGCGGAGGGACAGGACGTGCGCCACGCTCGGCGGCACCTCGCCCCGCAGGGACTCCTCCCACGTCCGGCGCACCGCGTCGGGCCCGTTGCCGTGCACGATCGTGAACCACGTCGCCGCCCGGGGCGTGAAGGACCGCCACGCCTCGGTGAGCCGCGCCTCCACCCCGCCGGGTCCCCACTCCGCCCGGCGGCGCTCGACCTGGTCGGGCGCGAAGAACAGCCGCCGCTCGGGTCCGGGCAGCGGGTCGCCTCCGGCGCCGACACCGGCTCCGGCGTCCCAGTGGGTGTCGCCGAGGATCGTGCTGCTGGTCAGCCGGTCACCGAGGCGGTGGTGCAGCGCGGCGACCACCGACGGGTTCCCGGCCACGTCGACCAGCGCCGAAGGCCCGGTGGGCAGGCTCGCCGCCTCCTCGTACGGCAGGACCCGGTCGTAGCAGCCGAGGTCCCGCACGAAGCCGAGGTTCGCGGGCGAGGTGAGGCCGACCACGGCGGGTCGCGGGTCGGGTCGCCGCGACAGCAGGTGGGCCACGCCGATGGCGGTCTTGGACGAGGCGCTCGTCAGGAGCACCGCGTCGGCGCCCTGCCACGCGCCCTGCGCCAGGTGGTCCTCGAGCAGGAACGAGGTCGTGAACAGGGGCCGGAGGAGCAGCTCGAGGTCCTCCTCGCCGTCGCGGTGGAGCGCGTCCTGCGCGGGATCCACGAACCGCGTGTACGCGGCGGCCTGGCCGGCGCGCCGCGGCTCGCCGTCGGTGAACCCGCCCGTGGTGACGGCGGTGGGGCGGACGTCCACGTGCGTGGCCATCGGGACGAAGCCGTAGAAGCGGCTGCCCACCGCGACGTCGGGGTGCTCCGACGCCTCGACGTGGGCGAACCCCCACGCCGGGACGGCACCCCGCCCGACGGGGGCGGGGAAGGACGTCCAGTAGCCGAGGGCGTCGCCGAACACCGCGTAGGTCACGTTGTTGGCCGTCAGCCCGAACGCCTCCACGGCGAGTCGAACGGAGCCGCCGCCGGGCGCGAGGGGCTCGGGTTCGAGGTCGATCACCTCGGTGTGATGGAGGTCACCCGGATCGACGACGAAGCTGCTGGCACCTGGCATCGCGGGCCTCCCGGCGGCGCCGGCAAGCTGAGACGGTCTCAGGTGGCGCACCCCTGTCGTGAGTTCACCCACCGACTGGGCGTAACCTTATGCACCGGACCGGCCACCGGGCCGCCCGCTGCGGCGCCGCACCCGGAGGTTCCGACGAGCTCCACCAGGCCCGTCGGACGCCGCGTCCCACCCCCCACACCGCGAGGAGGATCGACATGGGCGCCAGCCGAACCAGTTTCGCCAAGCTCCAGCGCGACCGGGCCAAGAAGGCCAAGGCCGCGGCGAAGCGCGAGCGTCGTCTCGACAAGGACGCCGAGGTGCCCGAGGAGGGCGAGGAGCTCGCCGTCGAGGTGCCCGAGGAGGGCGAGGAGCTCTCCGCCGAGCAGCTGCTGAAGCTCGTGGAGGAGCTCCACGCCGACTTCGAGGCCAAGCGGATCGACTTCGAGACCTTCGAGGAGCGCAAGACCGAGCTCTTCGCCCGCATCTCGGTCGACTGACCCGCCGGGTCCTCGACCCGCCCCGACCGACGGCCACCTCGGCCGGACCGAGCCGTGCACGTCCGCGCCCCGAGGCGCCGGTGCACGGCTCGTGCGCGCGCCCGGGAGGAACGGCGCCGCGCCACCGGTAGGTTGGGCGCCGAGCCGGGTGCGCGACGGGAGGAGCGGGATGCACGGCAAGCGAGAGGCCCCCAGCACCCGGTCGGGCGCTGCCGAGCACGAGGCGCGCAAGGCGCTGCGGCGCTACCGGCGCGAGCAGCAGCTGCAGCCGTTCCAGGTGGAGCTGCTCAAGCTGCAGCAGCACCTCGAGGACCTCGACCGACCCATGCTGATCCTCTTCGAGGGCCGTGACGCCGCGGGCAAGGGCGGCACCATCCGCCGGATCACGCACTACATGAACGAGAAGCACTACCGCGTGGTCGCGCTCGGGAAGCCCACCGAGACGCAGCGCAGCCAGTGGTACTTCCAGCGCTACGTCGAGCAGTTCCCGACCGGCGGGGAGATCGTCCTGTTCGACCGCAGCTGGTACAACCGGGCGATGGTGGAGCCGGTCTTCGGCTTCTGCACGCCGGAGGAGCACCGCCACTTCATGCGGGGCGTCGTCGGGTTCGAGAAGGACCTCGTCCGCAACGGCACGATCCTGGTGAAGCTCTACCTGTCGATCACGAAGAAGGAGCAGGCCCGACGCTTCGAGCGGCGCCGGACCGACCCGCTCCGGCAGTGGAAGCTGAGCGAGATCGACGTGCAGGCCCAGGAGCACTGGGACGACTTCACCAACGCCAAGTACGAGATGCTGCGCCGGTCGCACCGCTCCGAGGCCCCCTGGACGATCATCCGCTCCGAGCACAAGCACCTCGCCCGACTCAACGCCATGCGCGTGCTGCTGAACGCCGTGGACTACCCGGATCGCAACCCGCAGCTGGACTACGTTCCGGATGCCGACGTCGTCGTGTCGGGTGCCCAGGAGCTCGAGCTCATGGAGGCCGAGCGCATCCGCAAGGGCAAGTTCACGTCGTGACGCACGAACGGGCACCGAGGAACCGACACCGGATGAGTGGAGAGCAGCCATGAGCAGAGCACGGAAGATCCCGAACGACCTCCACCACGTCGCGCAGCTGGCCGGCACGACCGCGACCGTGGTCGAGGGCGCCGCCATCGCCGCCGAGAAGGCCCAGCAGGCCGCCGACGTGGCCGCCGAGGTCAAGGAGCAGGTCGCCAAGGCCTCGAAGGGCCGGAGCCGCAAGGTGCTGTTCCTGCTCGTGCTCGCCGGGCTCGCCGCGCTCGGGTTCGTCGCGTGGAAGAAGGCCTCCGCCGGGGGCGACGGCGAGGCCGACGTGACCGACCTCCGCACGGGCGCGCAGGACTTCGCCGGCTCCATGCCCTGACGGGTCGCCCTGACGGGCCGACCTGCCCCGGATCGGGAACCCCGTCCGGGGAACCCTTCACCCGCCGACGCCCGCTGCCGATGGGGACGGAACGACATCCGTCCTGACACCGGGGAGCAGACGTGGCCGACCGCACGAGCGGGCAGTCGAGTGGGGTGCAGCTGAAGGGGCTCGGCCGCATGGGCCGCGCCGTGTCGCGCCACCACCGGTGGTTCGCGGTGATCTGGGTCCTGGTGCTGCTGGCGTCGGGCTACGTCGGCGGGATCTACAAGAAGGAGGTCTCGAACGACTTCCGCGTGCCGTCGACCGACTCGCAGGCCGCGTACGACCTGCTGCACCAGCGGTTCCCGTCGCAGGACGCCGCCACCGCGAACGTCGTCGTCGCGGCGCCCGACGGACCCCCGCTGACCGCGGCGGCCCGCACGGCCGCCGTCGACGACCTGGTCGCCGCGCTGGAGCGCGTGCCCGGCGTCGCGTCGGTGTCCAACCCGCTCTCGTCCGACGCCGCCGAGCTGCTCCAGCACGTGTCGGGCCAGCTGCCGCCCGCCGAGGCGGCGGCAGCCGCCGACCTCGTGAAGGCGGTGCCCTCGTCGCTGTCGGCGGACCAGCGCGTCGCGGTCGCCACCGTGACGTTCCGCGAGCCGCTCACCACGCTGCTCGACCGGACGCCGGTGTCGCCCGACACCGACGCGGTCGACTACGCGAACCCGTACCGCGACCTCCAGGCCGCGGTCGACGGGGCGACGCGACACCTGAGCGGTGACGCCGCGATCGAGGCGCACGTCGGCGGCACCGTCGCGGACACGTGGAACCAGCCGGTCAGCTGGTGGGCGAACCACGCCGACGAGGTCGGCCTGCTCCTCGGCGCGCTCCTCCTGCTGATCGCGTTCGGCTCGCTGTTCGGCATGGTCATCCCGATCGTCACCGCGCTGTTCGGCGCGGTGACCGCGAGCGGCCTCGTGTACCTGCTGGCGTCGGTGATGGACGTGTCGTCCGCCGCGCCGGCCGTGACGCTGATGATCTCGATCGGCGTCGGCCTCGACTACTCGCTGCTCATCGTCACCCGCTACCGGCAGTTCATCGCGGAGGGCCACGAACCCCACGACGCCGCGGGCCTCGCGATGGCCACGTCGGGCAAGGCGGCCCTGTTCGCCGGCCTCACCGTGTGCGTCGCGCTGCTCGGGCTCCTGCTCGTGCCGATCCCGCTGGTGCAGACGCTCGGCGTGGCCGCCGCGGTCGGCGTCATCACGATGGTCCTCGCCGCCACCACGCTGCTGCCGGCGCTGCTCGGCTTCGCCGGCGCCCGGATCGACCGCGTCACGATCGGCCACCGCAAGGAGGAGTCGGCCGCCGCCGAGACCACGTTCTGGGGTCGCTTCGCGACCCGCATGTCGGCCCGGCCGTGGCTCGCGCTGGGCGTGGGCCTGGCCGTGCTGCTCGCCCTCGCGGCGCCGTTCCTGCGCATCCAGTTCGGCATGCCGGGCGACGGCTCGCTGCCCACCGACCTGTCCCAGCAGCAGGCGTACTCGCTGACGCAGCGGGCCTTCGGTCCCGGCACGAACGGCCCGCTCGTCGTGGTGGTCGGCCTGCGGGAGCCGCTGCCGTACGCCGAGGCCGTCGAGCGGCTCGCACCGGTCGGCGCGGCCATCGGCGCGCTGAAGCCCGCGGGCGCCGTCCCCGGCGTGCAGGCCGCGGTCGGCCCGATCCCGAACGACCTCGCCGCCACCTCCGCCGTGATCTACGAGGTCGTCCCGACGACCGGACCCGACGAGGCGGCCACGGCCGACCTCGTCCGGGACCTGCGCACCCGCCTCGACGCGGCGACGCGCGGCACCGGCCTCGAGGCCCACGTCGGCGGTGCGACGGCCACGCTGATCGACCTGACCGACCTCGTGACGCACTACCTGCCGTACGTGATCGGCGCCGTGGTGCTCGGTGCGTTCCTCCTGCTGATGGTCGTGTTCCGCTCCGTCCTGGTGCCGCTGAAGGCGTCGATCATGAACCTCGTCTCGATCGCGGCCGCGTACGGCGTCGTGGTCATGGTCTTCCAGTGGGGTTGGGCCAAGGGCGCGGTGGGGCTCAGCGAGACCATCCCGATCGTGTCGTTCGTCCCGCTCGTGATGTTCGTGATCCTGTTCGGGCTGTCGATGGACTACGAGGTCTTCCTGATGAGCCGCATCCGGGAGGAGTGGGACCGCACCGCGGACCCGCGCCGCTCCGTGGTCCTCGGCGTGGCGGGCACGGCCCGGGTGATCACGACCGCGGCGCTGATCATGATGGCGGTGTTCCTGAGCTTCGTCGCCAACGCGGACCCGACCGTGAAGCTGATCGGCTTCGGCATGGCGGTCGCCGTCCTGCTCGACTCGACGGTCGTGCGCATGGTGCTCGTGCCGGCCGTCATGGAGCTGCTCGGCCGCCGCGCCTGGTGGTTCCCGTCGTGGCTGGGCTGGCTGCCGAGCCTCGACGTCGAGGGCAGCGCCCCCGACGACGCGTCGTCGCTGGTCGAGCGCGACCCCGAACCGGTCGGCTGACCTACTCGCGGACCAGCTCGCCGGCGATGCGCTGCCGCCGCACCCGGCGGGCCGGCACCGCCGCGGCGAGGTTCGCCACCACGAGCGTGGCGACCGCGACCACGAGCAGCCACCCGGCGGGCACCGTGACGCGGTCGAGGGCGCCGGTGCGGTCGACGAAGGACCGGTAGACGGCCCGGCCCGAGCCGATGCCGACGGGCACGGCCACGACCACCGTGGCGAGCGCGAGGAGCGTGGCCTGCCAGCGGACGATCGAGGCGCGCCAGCGGGGAGCGGCGCCGAGCGCGCCGAGCACGGCGAGGTCGCGTCGCCGGTGCCTCGCCGCGACGAGCAGCTGGTGCGCCAGCGCGAGGGCGGCGAGGGCACCGAGCGAACCGGCGACGAGGTACGGCAGCGAGCGGACCCGGTCGAGGTTGACGACCACCGCGGGTGGGTCGGGCGACCCGCCCTGCACGCCCGCCTCCCTCGCCAGGCGGTGGATGGTCGCGGCGTCGCCGCCGCCCACCAGGTCGGCCAGCGCGGACGTGGCCTGCGCCTCCGGATCGAGGCGGAGCATGGCCGGCCAGGTCACGACGCCGCCCTGCCCGACGCCGTCGCCGCCGTCGACGCCCGGCACGACGACGATCCCGCTGACCCGCAGGTCGTGCTCGCCGGCGTCGGTCCGGACCGTGACGGACCGCCCGACCTCGGTGCCGAGGTCCCGCGCCGCGATCGCGCCCAGCGCGATCTCGTCCGGACCGGCCGGGACCCGGCCCCGCAGGACGAGCGGCTGCAGGTCGCCGCGCACCGGCTCGAGGCCCGTGATCTCGATGGTCGCGTCGCCGACGGACGCCACGAGGTTGTTCGCCGTCGCGACGGACCGCACCTGGTGGGACGACTCGAGCGCCCGCACCACCGACTCGGGGACCTGGTCGCCGCCCTGGCCGGTCATCACGTCGGTGTTGCCGTACCACGACGGCGACCCGACGAGCCGGGACAGGCTCGCGCCGAACGTCAGCGACCCCACGACAGCGGCCAGCACGAGCGCCAGCGCGGCGAACGAGGCGACGGCCGAGCCGGCGGAGGTGCCGCCACCGAGGAACCGGACGCCGAGCGCGGCGGGCAGGGGCCGCAGCCGGTGGGCGAGGGCGTCCATCGGTCCGGGCGAGCGGCGCAGCGCCCGCGGCCGGCCGGCGACGGCGATGGCGGCCGTCGCCCAGGCGAGGACCCCGAGGACCAGGACGACGGCGCCCGCGAGGAGCACGAGGGGATCCGCCCGGAGGCCGGGGGAGGGCTCCACGGCGTCGACGAAGCCGAGGGGGAACCAACGTGAGGCCACGACGGCGAGCCCGACCGCCCCCACCGTGCCCAGGAGCACGGGCACCGCGGCGCGGGCCACGGGGTCGAGCAGCAGCTGGCGCCGGGTCATGCCGAGCCCGCGGAGCACGAGCTCGGGACCGCCGGTCAGCCGGTACTGGCGACCGACGAGCTGACCCAGGACCACCAGGACGGCGATCCCGATGACCGCGGCGACGACGGCGATCCCGGTGCCCCTCGCCTGCACCGCGTCGCGCACGACGCCGGGCACGACCTCCGCGCGGGTCACGCCGTACGGCCCGTCGGGCAGCGCCTCGAGCTGCGAGCGCAGCACGGACGTCCCGCTGCCGCCGCGCAGCTCCACCGAGTGCTGGGTGGCCGATGTGCCCATGTTCCCGAGGCCGAGGAGGCTCCGCGGGAAGATCACGGCGGCGTAGCCGTCCTGGAGCTCCGACGGCCCCGACATGGTGCAGACGAGGCGCGCCTCGGCCGACGGGCCGTCGGGTGCCGGCGCGTCGAACCCCGAGCGCTCGGCCGTGGCCTCGGAGATGGTCACCAGCCGGAACCGCGTGCCGAGCCGGGAGCCGAACCGGTCCGCGAACTTCGCCGAGGCGCAGAAGTCGCCGGGGTGGTCCGCTCCCGGTGCGTGGCCGGTGACGATGCGGTCGCCGAGCGCCTCCGGCTCGCCCGCGAACACGAGCGAGTCGACCGGCACCTCGGCGCCAGCGGGGACCAGCCCGCCGAAGACGAACGTGGCGGCCCGGACCCGCCCCACGGCCGGCAGCGCGGCCATCCGTGCCAGGTCGGGGCGGCCGTGGTCCTGCTCGACGATCACGTCGACCCGCGAGCCGACCGCGTCCTCGTAGCGGTCGGGTGCCGTCAGCGTCCGCACGGCCCCCTCGGCGAGGGCCATGGCCAGCCCGCCCGCCACGGCGACGACCAGCACCACCGCAGCGGTGCTCCGCCACGTCGGTCGCAGCGAGCAGCGGAGCCGGTAGAGGACGACACCCACGCCCTCAGTGAACCCGAGGGGTCACGTGCGGGCCAGGGTGCCTGCACCACCCCCGGCGGGGGTGGTGGAGATCAGTTCGCCCGCTCGCCGAGCTCGGCGCGCACCTCGTCCATGTCGAGCGCCTGCGCCTGGGCGACCAGGTCGTCGAGCACCTGCTTCGGGAGGGCACCGGGCTGGGAGAACAGGAGGATGCCGTCCCGGAAGATCATGAGGGTCGGGATGGACATGATCTGGAGCGCCCCGGCGAGCTCCTGCTCGGCCTCGGTGTCGACCTTGCCGAACGTGATCTCCGGGTGCTCCTCGCTCGCCGCCTCGAACACGGGGGCGAAGCCGCGGCACGGGCCGCACCACGACGCCCAGAAGTCGACGAGGACGATGCCGTCGCCGTTCACGGTGGCCTCGAAGTCGCCGGCGGTCAGGTTGACGGTGCTCATGGGTGCTCCAGTCGGGGGAGGTCGCCGCGGCGCTGCGGCAGTCGTTGTGAACGCAGCGATCTCTCGTCGCATTCCGCCGGCACGCCGTTCCTGAGGGACCGCCCTGCTGACGGCAGCGGTTCCGGGGGTGGGCGGCCATCACCGGCGGGTGGTCCGTTCCCGTGCAGGATGGCACGGCGCCGGCGCCGGTTATCCTCGGCGGCGGCTCGTCCGGGGGGACAGGAGGCAGCCATGACGGTCACGGAGAGCATCACGTCGGGGGGACGCACGGGGTACGGCGGCGCCGGCGAGGCCGAGCGCGCCGCGGCGATGCGGGCGGCGATCGCCGCCGGCGCGCCGTCGCCCCGCGTGGCCATCCTCGGTGCGGGGGCCGGCGGGCTCTGCATGGCGATCCGCCTGAAGATCGCGGGCATCGACACCTTCACGATCTACGAGAAGTCGGACGGCGTGGGGGGCACCTGGCGCGACAACTCCTACCCGGGGGCGGCGTGCGACGTGCCCAGCCACCTCTACAGCTTCTCGTTCGCCCCGAAGACCGACTGGTCCCGCAAGTTCGCGGAGCAGCCGGAGATCCTCGGGTACTTCGAGTCGCTCGTCGAGCGCTTCGACCTGGGGCCGCACCTGCGGCTCGGGACCGAGGTGACGGAGGCCCACTACGACGACGGGACCGGCACGTGGACGCTGCGCACCGCCGGGTCGGAGGGCGAGCCCGACGGCACCGTGACGGCCGACGTCGTCGTGTCCGGCCTCGGGCAGCTGAACCGCCCGCACGTGCCCGACCTGCCGGGCCTGGACACGTTCCGGGGCGCGGTGTTCCACTCGGCCCGCTGGGACCACGACCACGACCTGCGCGGCGAGCGCGTCGGCGTGATCGGGATCGGTGCGAGCGCCATCCAGTTCGTCCCCCGGGTCGCGGCCGAGGCGCGGAGCACGGTCCTCTTCCAGCGCAGCTCGAACTACGTCGCCCCGAAGAAGGACCGGGCCTTCCGCACGTGGGAGCACTGGCTGTTCGACCACGTGCCCGCGGTCCAGCGCGCCTACCGGGACTCGATCTACTGGCGGCTCGAGGCCCGCTTCGCCATCATGCGCAAGCGCAGTCGCCTCGGCGCCTACATGGAGCAGGCCTTCCGCAAGCAGATCGCCCCGATGGTCTCGTCCCGGTTGACCGAGGAGGCGCTGATCCCCGACTACCCGCCGGGGTGCAAGCGCATCCTGATCGCGGATGACTGGTACCCGACCCTGCTCCGACCGAACGTGTCCGTGGTGACCGCGGGCGTGGAGCGGATCGAGCCCGACGGGATCGTCACGGACGACGGCGAGCACCACCCGGTGGACGCCATCGTCTTCGGGACCGGGTTCCGCACCACCGAGTTCCTGGCGCCGCTCAAGATCACCGGCCGCGGCGGGCGCGACCTCAACGAGGTCTGGGCCGACGGCGCCCGTGCCTTCCTCGGGCTGTCGGTGCCGGGCTTCCCGAACCTGTTCATGCTCTACGGGCCGAACACCAACCTCGGCCACAACTCGATCCTGTTCATGATCGAGCAGCAGGTCGGCTACTCGCTGCGGATGATCGAGGAGAAGGTCACCGCCGGGCTGCGATCGGTGTCGGTCCGCCCCGGCGCGGCCGAGCGCTTCGACGACGAGGTGCAGTCCGCCGCGGCCGGCACGGTGTGGGCCGAGGGCTGCCACAGCTGGTACAAGACCGAGGACGGCCGGATCACCAACAACTGGACCGACCACACGACCGCGTACCGGAAGCGCCTGTCCTCGCCCGACCTGGCGGACTGGGAGCTCGAGACCGCATGACGGCCCGTGTCCTGCAGTGGGCGATGGGCAACGTCGGTCGGAACGCCGTCGAGGGGATCCTCGCCCACCCCGAGCTGGAGCTGGCCGGCGCGTGGGTGCACTCGGAGGCGAAGGTCGGCCGGGACGTCGGGGAGCTGTGCGGACTCGACCCGGTCGGGGTCGTCGCGGTCGGCTCGATGGACGACGTCGTCGCGCTGTCGCCCGACTGCGTGGTGTACGCGCCGATGCTCGCCGACCAGGACGAGATCCGGACGCTGCTGCGGGCCGGGATCGACGTGGTGACGCCGGTCGGGTGGTTCCACGCCGGCGACAGCCCCGCGGTCGCCGAGACGCAGGCGGCGTGCCTCGCCGGCGGCGCGACCCTCCACGGCACGGGCATCCACCCCGGCGGGATCACCGAGCAGCTGCCCCTCGTGCTGTCGGGGTTCTGCCGCGACGTGCGCCACGTCCGCGCCGAGGAGTTCTCCGACATCCGCACCTACGCGACGGAGTTCGTGGTGCGAGACGTGATGCTCTTCGGGAAGACCCCGGAGGACGCCGCGGCGAGCCCGATGGTCGACCTGCTCGGCGACGGCTTCGGCCAGTCGATCCGGCTCGTGGCCGACGGGCTGGGCTGGGACCTCGATCCCGAGCTCCGGACCACCCACGAGATGGCGGTGGCCAACGAGCCGATCGACACCCCGGTGGGCGTCATCGAGGTCGGGACGGTGGCGGCGCAGCGCTTCGGGTGGACGGGCACGGTCGGCGGGGAGCCGCGGGTGTCGGCCCGCGTGAACTGGTTCATGGGCGAGGAGCACCTGGACCCGGCGTGGGACTTCGGTCCGGAGGGCGAGCGCTTCGAGGTGGAGCTCGACGCCGTGCCGCCGGTGCGGACCGTGTTCCACGGGTTCCAGCCGCCCGACCTCAGCACGGACCTGACGCGCAACGAGGGCATCGTCGCGACGGCGATGCACTGCGTGAACTCGGTCCCGGCGGTCGTGGCCGCCGAGCCCGGGATCCGCACCTACCTCGACCTGCCGCTCATGCCCGGCCGCGGCATCTGAGCGACGCGCCTCCGCCACCCCGTCCACCCCTCTGTGATGCGCCACGGGGTCGATCGCCCCGGTGGCGCATCACAGAGCGGGTCGGGTGGGGAGGTGGCGACGGGTGGGTCAGGGGAGCTCGAGGCCGTCGACGAAGGCGTCGAGGTCCTCGCGGTCCCGCGTGCGCCGCATGCGCGGCAGCAGGTCGAGGATGCGCTTGCGGTAGCGGGCCTCGGCGAGGCGCGGGTCGAGCACGGCGACGACGCCGCGGTCGGTCGTCGTGCGGATCAGCCGCCCGACACCCTGCGCGAGCTGCATGCCCGCGGCCGGCACCGACACCTCGGCGAAGGCGCGGTCGTCGCCGACCAGGTCGCACCGGGCCTCGACGATGGGGTCGGTGGGCACCGGGAAGGGGATCTTGTCGACCACGACGGCCGAGCACGTGGTGCCGGGCGACGAGATGCCCGTCCAGAAGCTCGCCGTGGCGAACAGCGACGTGTGCTCCTGGTCGAGGAAGCGGCGCTGCAGCACCGGGTTGGGGGCGTCGCCCTGGGCCAGGATCGCGTGGTCGGGGAGCCGGTCCCGCACCTCGTCGACGGTGCGGCGCAGCATGCGGTGCGACGTGAACAGCGCCAGCGTGCGGCCGCCGCAGCGCTCCAGCACGTGCACGATCTCGTCGACGACCGCGTCGGGCCAGGCCTCGGCGTTCGGCCGGGGGAGCCGCGGGACGTACAGCAGCCCGTTGCGGCGGAAGTCGAACGGCGAGTCGACCGCGACGAAGCGCGCATCGAGGCCGAGCCGCCGCGCGGTGCCCGGGTCGAGCGTCGCCGAGCACATGACGACCGTGAGCCGGCCCCCACCGGGGCCGTCCCCGTGGTCCGCGTCGTCGGGATCGGACAGGTCCACGACGTCCTCGCCGTCCCGACCGTCGCGCTCCCACGCCATCGCCCGGAGGGTGGCACCGATGTCGATGCGGGTCAGCTGGAGGGTGTGACGACCCGTACGACCCTCGCTGATCCACCGCACCTGGCCCGGCTGCAGCTCCGAGACCAGGGCGTCGAGCGCCTCGACGACGCCCTCCGTGGTCCGCACCGCCCGCTCGAGTCGGTGCACGGCCGTGGTGGACCGGTTGCCGGATGCGGCCTTGAGGGTGGTGCGCAGGCTCGTGAGGGTGCGGTCGACCGCGAGCCGGGCGGCGGCGAGCGCCTCACCGAGGTCCTTCGGGAGCGGCCCGTGCAGCCTGCCCGACCGGTGGTCCGCCATGGCGAGGCGGTACGCGTCGTCCAGCGCGTCGTCGATGCGGTCGGCCGCGGCGTCGAGCGCGATCCCCACCGTCGGCTCCTCGGCCACGCAGCGGTCGTGGACCCGCACCAGGTTGCGCAGCCGCCAGCCGGTGAGCGTGACGCCCAGCGCGCCGACCATCGCGTCCTCGAACTCGTGGGCCTCGTCGATGACCAGCTGCGAATGCTCCGGCAGCAGCGCGCCGCCCGTCTGCACGTGCGCCGCGTAGAGGTGCGCGTTGACCACGACCACGTCGGCGTCCTCGGCGCGCCGGCGGGCCTGCTCGGAGAAGCAGTCCTCGGCGAAGCCGCAGCGGCTCGCCCCGAGGCACTCGCCCGGGCCGACGGTCAGCGCCGCCCAGGCGGGATCGGACGGCGGCTCGTCCAGGTCCGACAGCTCGCCGGTGACGGTGGTGGCCGCCCAGTCGAGCAGGTGCTCCAGCTCGTCCCGCAGCGGCCCGCGGTCCGGCACCGTGCCGCCGTCGTCGATGCCGAGATCGAGCTCCTGCTGCTCCTCGCCGCCGCGCAGCTGCACCCGGACCTCGGCGACGGCGGCCTGGCAGACGTAGTTGGAGCGGCCCTTCAGCACCTGCGAGGTGAAGTCGACGTCGAGCGCCTCGGCGAGGAAGGGGAGGTCGGTCCGCGCCAGCTGGTCCTGCAGCGCCTTGGTCGACGTCACGACCACCGTGCGGTCCCCGCGCCCGGCCCGCGCGATCGCCGGGAGGAGGTAGGCGACGGACTTGCCGACCCCGGTCGGGCCCTGCACCGCGAGGTGGCGCCCGTCGGCGAACGCGGCGGCCACCTCCTGCACCATCTGCCGCTGCTGGGGGCGGTCCTCGCCGGCAGGGATGGCGGCGACCACGTCGTCGAGCAGCTCGAGCGGATCCAGGTGCGCGCCGCGGGCGGCCGCGGTGGTGGGTGGCACGCGCTCGCTCAGGCGGGCGCCGGCAGCGTGCCCTCGGGCAGGGCC
>JAEVZA010000026.1 GCA_023392475.1 Actinomycetes bacterium
GCCGCCCACCGCGCCGGCGCGACCGCTGCGGCGATGCCGAGCGCGACGGCCGCCAGGCCGGTGAGGGCGACGGTCACGGGCGGCACCACGAACGAGTCGAGCCCGAGCGACGACAGCGCGGCGATCCCGAGGCGAGCGCCGAGGAGCCCCAGGACGAGGCCCGTGGCGGTGCCCACGACGGCGAGCGAGGTGCCCTCGATCAGGACCAGGCGCAGCACCTGCCGCCGCGAGGCGCCGGACGCGCGCAGCAGCCCGAACTCCCGGCGCCGCTCCCCCACCGACAGGAGGAGGGTGTTGACCACCCCGACGAGCGCCTGCAGCAGGGTGAAGAGCAGCATCCACTCGATCACCCGCTGGAACCCGCGCAGCAGGTCGGCGCGGCGGTCGACGAACTGCCCGGGCTGGAGCACGGTCGTGATGCCGTACTGCGCCGCGGTCTGGCGCACGGCGGCCCGGCTCGCCGCGTCGTTCGGCTGCAGCTCGAGCAGCGCGGCGATGTCGGTCGTCGCGGGGATCTGCCGCTGCAGCACCGCGCGGTCGATGACCGCGTCGCCGAGCAGCAGGCCGCCCGAGTCGTAGATTCCTGCCACGGCGAGGGTCTCGGTGCCGCCGCTGGTGAAGGTGATCGACATCGGGTCGCCCACCGTCACGCCGAGCGCGTCGGCGAGGTGCGAGCCGACGAGGACCGACGACTGGTCGAGCTTGGTCGGAGCCGGCCCCACCCACCGCGGCGCCACGAGGTCGTGGAACGACCGCATGTCGAAGCCGGTCAGGCGGATGGGCGTGACGCCGACGTCGGCCCGGCCGACCTCCCAGCCGCTCGCGGTCTTCACCTCGGTCAGCTCGTCGAGCTTGGCGAGCAGGTCGGACGGCAGGCCGCCCTTGGTGAAGGTGCCGGAGTCGACCACGAGGTCCGCCTTGACGAGGTCCCGGACCTCGCCGTCGACGGACGCGGTGAACGAGGCCAGGAAGACGGCGAGCCCGGCGACCACCGCGGTGGCGAGGATGAGCGCGGCCGCGGTCGCCGCCGTCCGCGTCCGGTTCCGCAGCACGTCGCGCGCGGCGATCCGCCGGAGCGCGTGCGGTCGGAGCGGCACGATGCGCACGCCCCCGGCGACGAGCCCCGACAGGATCACGGGCAGCAGTCCCACGAACGCGACCGCGCCGCCGACCGCCGCGCCGACCGCCACGGCCGAGGCGGTCGCGTCGGCCCGGGCGACCAGCGCACCAGCGACCACCGCGGCGAGCACGGACACGAACGCGACGGTCGTGAGGGGGCGGCGCAGGCCGTTGCGCTGCTCGACCGCGGCCTCGGTCACGGCCTCGATGGGCGGCACGCGGCAGGCGCGGGCCGCTGGCAGCACGGCGGCCACCACCGTCGCCACCGTGCCGATGAGCACCGCCCAGCCCAGCGCCCGCCACGACACGATCGAGCCCGCGACCGGGATGGACGTGTTCAGGGCACCGAGGGCGGCCTCGATGACGCGGCCGAGCACGAGGCCGAGCGGCGCGCCGATGAGCGACGCCACGAGCGCCAGCATCCCCGCCTCCACCAGCGCGGCGCCGAGCAGCTGCCCGGGCTTGGCGCCGACGAGTCGCAGGGACGCGAACGTGCGTCGCCGTTCCGCGTACAGCAGCGCGAGCGAGTTCGCGACGGTCACCATCCCGACGACGAGCGCGAGCCCGGCGAAGCCGAGGATCAGGCTGCGCACGAGCGTGAAGCTGCGGGTGAGGCTCTCCTGGCGGTGCACCGCCGCGGTCGGTCCGTCGACCACGTCGATGCCGGTGGGCAGCACCCGGCGGATCGCTCCCTCCACCTGCGCTCGGTCCGTCCCCGGCGCCAGGCGGACCGCGACCGAGTTGTCGTCCAGCGGGCGGTCGAAGAGGGTGCGCGCCTCCGGCGTCGTGAAGAGGGCGAGGCTCGAACCGGACGGCAGGCCGCCCACGTCCGTCCGGACGATCCCGCTGACCGTGTACTCCCCGAGGCCCTTGGCCCGGGCCGACACCGCGATCTTGTCGCCGACGCCCACCCCCGCGGCGGTCGCGGAGCGCTGGTCGATCACGACGTCGGTCGCCGACCGGGGCGGCCCACCGGCCACGAAGTCGTAGGGCGCGACGTGGTCGTCGTCGGGCCAGTTGGCGCCGATGGGCTGCTCGGAGAGCCCGAGCGGCACCACGGGCCGGCCGTCCTTCCCGATGAGGATCGCCGTGTCCTCCACGCGGGGGGAGGCGGACTGCACGCCGGGGATCGTCGTGAGCCCCTGGCCCACCGAGATGGGCACCAGGCGGCGCACCTGCTCCAGCGGCGACTCGTACGCGACGCCGCCCTCCACCACGAGGTCCGCCCGCTCCGCGCCGGCCGCGGCCAGCGCGTCGAGGCCGCCGGCGACGCGGTCGAGGAGGGTGAGCGCGCCGGCGAGGTAGCCGACGCCGAGGGCGATCGCGACGGTGGCGAGCGCGAGCCGCCGGCGCTGGCGGACGAGGGCGCCCAACATGCGTCGCACCCCGCGGAAGGGTCGGCGCGCACCCCCGTTCGACATCGGCGCCACGCTAGTGGTCCACGACCCGGCGACGGCACCGGGGCACGCACCGCCGCGGCGCTGCGGAGGACGGACGGGTCACCAGACGACGGTACCGGCCGCCGGCCCGCGCGACGGGTGGGCAGAACTCCCCGTCGGGGGTGTCGCGCGGCCCGTGCCGGGCGGCCGCGGCGGCCCCCTCGACGAAGCTCGAGGTCAGGCGGTCGCGGCCTCGAGGACCTCGTCGACGTCGTCGGAGCACAGCACGCCCTCGACGCCGTTGCCGTCCACGACCAGCGCCCACCAGGACCGACCGCGACCGAGGCGACGGACCACCTGGTCGACGGTCTCCGTCGGGTGGACGCGGGGCAGGCCGACGAGCGGCTCGCTCAGCGACCGCACGGGCACGACGCCGCGCTGCGCGGGCGGGATCCGGCTCACGGCGTCGCGGGTCACGAGCGCGCCGACCGCGCCGCGCTCGTCGAGCACCGGCACGAGCACGGCGTGGGGGTGGGCGTCGAGGACCCGCTCCAGCTGGGCGACCGTGTCCGTCGGCGACAGCGGTCGGGGCAGGCCCCGCTGCAGCTCGCCGACCGGGTGGACCAGCAGCTCCGGCTGCGGGCCCGACACGGCCCACTCCGACCGAGCCGCGACGAAGAGGAACAGCCCGAGCGCCAGGATCCACACGCCGGACCACGGCGAGGACCACATCAGCGCGACCGCACCGGCGGCCATCACACCGGCGAGCACCTGGCCGATGAGCGACGCGGTGCGGGTGGCCCGGCGCTTGTGGCGCGACCGGCGCCACAGCACGGCGCGGAGCATGCGCCCGCCGTCGAGCGGGAACGCCGGGAGGAGGTTCGAGACGGCGAGCACGACGTTGATCGCGCTCAGCCAGATCAGCAGCCCGAGGAGCACCCGGGAGCCGTCGAGGCGGTCGATCCCCCACGCACCGAACCCGGCCGCCACCGCGATCAGCCCGCTCATGGCCGGACCGGCCGCCGCGATGCGGAACTCGGCACCCGCGTCGTCCGCGTCGCCCTCGAGCTTCGCCACGCCGCCGAACAACCAGAGGGTGATCTCGACGACGTGCACCCCGTTGCGCTTCGCCACGTAGCTGTGGCCGAGCTCGTGCCCGACGAGGGAGCCGAGGAAGGCCAGGACGCCGATGACGGCGGCGAACCAGTAGGCGCTCGACGGGTTGCGCGGCGCTGCGTTCGGCAGCGAGACCTGGGCCAGGCTGAGCGCCAGCAGCACGCACACGAACAGCACGCTCAGGTTGATCCCGATGGGGACCCCCATGAGCCGGCCGATCCGCAGGTGGGTGCGCACAGGGGCAGGGTACCCGGCACCGGGTTGCCACCGACCTCGCCCGTCCGCTCGAATCGCCCCCCGTGACCGAGCCCGGATCCGCCAGCGGCGACCTCGCCGCGCTGCTCGACCGCCGAGCGGCGCTGCGACGGGCCCGTCGGTCGGACCCGACGGTCGAGGCCGAGCTCGTGGCGGCGACGGCGGCGGTGCAGGCCCGGGCGTTCGACCGCGTCCCACCGGTCGTCCGCGCCCTGTCACCGACCGGGGAGCGCGCCCTGATCGCCCGCCTGCTGGATGACGAGGCGGTGCACCCCGTGGCGCCCGCCGACCGCCCGGCCGCGGTCGCCGACCGCAGCGCGTCCGACCGCCGCGTGCTCGTGCTCGAGCACCCGGAGGTGCCGGGTCGGCCGTTCCACGTGGTGTGGGTCGCGCTGGCGCGTGGGGTCCCGGGCACGATGGACGAGGTCATCGGCGAGGACCGGCCACGCCTCGCGCCCACCGAGGCCGACACCGCGGTGTTCTGGTCCATCTGGGGCGTCGAACCCGGGATCGAGGGCATGGGCGCCGGCGTGCAGCTGATCGTCGGCGCGCTCGACCTGCTCCGCGCCGAGCTGCGCGGCCTCGCGACCTTCGTCACGCTCTCTCCCGTACCC
>JAEVZA010000052.1 GCA_023392475.1 Actinomycetes bacterium
GGCGGGGACCGTACGCGACCGCGCGGGCCGGGGTCGCCGGCGCGACGTGCTCGGGGGCCACCGGCCCCCGCCGGTACGATCGATCACCCGCACGGACAGGAGCACCGCCCCCTCGTGGCACGACACCTCATCACCAGCGCGCTGCCGTACATCAACGGGGTGAAGCACCTCGGCAACCTCGTCGGGTCGATGCTGCCGGCGGACGTGAGCGCCCGCCACCTGCGTGCCGCGGGCCACGACGTGCTCGCCATCTGCGCCACCGACGAGCACGGCACGCCGGCGGAGCTGGCGGCGCGCGAGGCGGGGATGGACGTCGCCGAGTTCTGCGCCCAGCAGCACGAGGTGCAGAAGGACCTCGGCGAGCGCTTCGACCTGTCCTGGGACTGGTTCGGCCGCACCTCCCGGCCGCCGAACCACCGCCTGACCGACCACTTCGCCCGCCGGCTGCGGGGCGAGGGCTTCACCGAGATCCGCACGACGGCGCAGGTGTACTCCGTGGCCGACGGCCGGTTCCTGCCCGACCGCTACGTCGTGGGCACGTGCCCCAACTGCGGCTACCCGCGCGCCCGCGGCGACCAGTGCGAGAACTGCGGCAAGCAGCTCGATCCGACGGACCTCATCGACCCACGCAGCGCGATCTCGGGCTCGACGGACCTCGAGGTGCGGGACAGCTCGCACGTCTTCCTCCGGCAGTCGGCGCTCGCGGATCGCATCCGTGCCTGGATCGACACGAAGGAGGACTGGCCGCAGCTCACGCGCTCGATCGCGTACAAGTGGCTCGACGAGGGCCTCGAGGACCGCGGCATCACGCGCGACCTCGACTGGGGCATCCCGGTCGACCCCGACGACTTCCCCGAGGTCGCCGGCAAGGTCTGGTACGTCTGGTTCGACGCGCCGATCGGCTACCTCGGCGCGACCCGCGAGTGGGCCGACGCCACCTTCCCCCCGGAGCGCGCGGGTGAGGAGTTCGAGCGTTGGTGGCGGACGGGCCGCGGCGCCGAGGACGTCACGTACACGGAGTTCATGGGCAAGGACAACGTGCCCTTCCACACGCTGAGCTTCCCGGCCACGATCCTCGGCTCCGGCGAGGACTGGAAGCTCGTGGACCGGCTGAAGTCCTTCAACTGGCTCAACTACTACGGCGGCAAGTTCTCCACCACGGACCACCGCGGCGTGTTCATGAGCGACGCGCTGGAGCTGCTGCCCGCCGACTACTGGCGCTGGTACCTGATGGCGAACGCCCCCGAGTCGGACGACACGAGCTTCACGTGGGACCTGTTCGGCGACGCCGTCAACAAGGACCTCGTCGGGACGTTCGGCAACTTCGTCAACCGCACCGTCACCCAGGTCGTGCGGCACTTCGGCGAGCAGGTCCCCGAGGGCGGGGAGCCCGGCGAGGAGGAGGCGGCCCTCGCGGCGCGGGTCGACGCGCGGCTCGCCGAGTACGTCGGCCACCTCGACGCCCTCGAGTTCCGCAAGGCCACCGCAGCGCTGCGCGCGATGTGGGCCGAGGGCAACGTCTACCTCGAGGCCCGGGAGCCGTGGAAGACGGTCAAGGTCGACCGCGACCGGACCGCGTGCACGCTGCGCACCGCGCTCGGGTTGGTGCTCGTGCACGGCGTCGCGTCGTGCCCGTTCGTGCCCCGCACGGCCGAGCACCTGCGCCTGGCCTTCCCATCGGCGGCCGACGTGCCGCTCCTGCTCGACGAGGGACTCCGCCTCGCCGCGGCCGACGTGGTCCGGCCCGGCGATCCGCTGGTGCCCCCGGGCCTGCTGTTCCGCAAGCTCGCCCCCGAGGAGCTCGAGGCCTGGGAGGAGCGGTTCGGCGGCGCGGCTGAGAACCCGGCGGGGGAACCGGCGGGGGATGGGCCACCGCCCGCCGGCGGCGAGGCAGGATTGGGCGGATGAAGGCGTTCTGGCTCCGCGCACGTGCGCAGGTGATCCGCGTCGGCCTGCTCGTCGGGCTGCTCGTGCTCAGCGGTGTCGTGATCGGCCTCGCCGCGTCGGTGCCCCTCCAGTACGTGAAGTTCGACGAGAGCAACGCCACGCGCCTCGACCAGTCCGCGCTCGCCGGCCAGGTGCCCGTGGAGCAGGCCCTCGTCGCCACGGGCGACCTCTCCACCTCGTGGGCGCCGGGCGACCCGGCGCTCGGCGCGTTCGGGATCATCGGCTCCGAGTTCTGCGGCGAGCGCATCAAGCTGCCCACGTCGCTGTCGGACCGGCAGACGGCCGTGTTCACGAACTCCACGAACAACGCGACCGTGATCTCGCAGGCGCTGAGGGTGGACCGCTGGCAGACCGCCCGCTCCTACATCAGCGACGTGCAGCAGGCCCTGGACGAGTGCTCCGAGTTCTACCGGACGTTCCCGAACGGGGCGAAGGTCAAGGTGAAGATCAAGGACGCGAACGGCACCGCCCCGATCGCGGACGACTACGTCGCCGCCGCCTTCGTCAACGCGGACGGCCAGTCCACCCAGGAGTGGTCGATGTTCGCCGTGGGCGACGTCATCATCTCCATCCAGCACATCGGCCCGACGCGCCCCGCGCAGGGTTTCCTGAACGGGGTCGAGCAGAAGGTGCTCGTGCGCATCGACCCGAAGGACTTCGCGCCGGGGGGCATCGCCACCGAGACCACCCTCGCACCGTCCGAGACCGTCACCGAGGCACCGGGCGACACCAGCCAGACCGGCGCGGCCGACGAGACCGGGGGTGACGCCGGCACCGGCGACGTGACGACCGCGCCGACGACGTCACCGCCGGCCGCGCCGACCACCACGGTGCGGTCCGGTTCCCGGACCACCACCACGCGCTAGGCGTCCGCCCGGTGAGCGACGACCCGTTCGACCGGTTGCGCACCGACCTCGCCGACGAGGTGGCCGCGCTGGCCGCCGTGGTCGACGGCCTCGACGAGGCGGCCCTGCGTTCGCCGACCCCGGCCGCGGGGTGGGACGTCGCCGACCAGCTGGCGCACCTCGCCGCCTTCGACGGCCACGCCACCACCTCCGTCGTGGAGCCCGAGCGGTTCCGCGCCGAGCTCGCGGCCGCGCTCGACCGCGGCGAGGACCCCATCGCCGCGGCGACGGCTCGTGGCCGCGCGATCGGCCCGGTCGCGTCACGGGCGTGGTGGCACGAGGCGTCGGCGGGCTTCGCCGTCGCCACCGACGGGCTCGACGGCCGCGCCCGCCTGCCGTGGTACGGGCCCGACATGGG
>JAEVZA010000168.1 GCA_023392475.1 Actinomycetes bacterium
CCCAAAGGGCGAGCAGCGTGAGCACGCCGACGAGCAGGCCGCCCACCACCACCGCGATGGCGGAGCGCACCACGCCGGCGGGCCCGACGGCGCGGACGAGCAGGTACACCGCCGCGGATGCGAGGCCCGTCGCGGCGGTCGCCCGGAGGACGGGCACCGTCACGCGCCGCACCCGGGCACCCTCCTCGTGCACGCGGGACCGCACGGCGAGGGCCAGCAGGACGGCCCCGACGGTCTGGGCGATCCCGAAGCCGACGCCGAGCACCGTGATGCGGTCGTCGTCCGACACGAACGCCACCAGCACCGCCATCAGCGGCGCACCGACGACCGCGACCGCGACGTTCACCAGCGTCGGGGTGCGGGTGTTGCCGTACGAGTAGCTCACGCGGGTGAGGAACAGCAGGATCGAGAAGCCGAACACGCCGACCGCGAACCCGGCGATCGCGCCCGCGACCTCGACCGTGTGCCCCGATGCGTTGCCCAGCGCCACGAGCTGGGCGAGCGGCAGGGCGAGCGCGACGAGCGCCCCGGTCGAGGCGAGCGTGAACACCGAGATCGATCGCGTGGCGCGGGCCACCTCGTCGGCGAAGTCGGGCCACTGCCGACCCGACGCGAACCGGGTGAGCGCCGGGAACGCCGTCGTGAACACCGGGACGGCGAACAGGGCGTTCGGGAGCAGGAACAGCGAGTAGGCGAGCTGCTGGACGACCACCCCGCCCTCGCTCCCGTTCGAGAGGAAGAGCATCGCGATCTGCAGCACCTGTGAGAAGGCGAGGAAGCCGGCGGCCCAGAACCCCTGCCGGGCGAGCCGCCGCAGCACCGGGTGCTTGAAGTCGAACTTCACGCGGATGCGGAACCCGGTCCGGTACGCGCCGATCACCGGCACCGCGCAGAACGCGACCACCGCCAAGGTCGTGCCGAGCGCGAGCACGAGCTTCTCGGGCAGCGTGAGCGTGAGCGAGGGCGGCTCGCCGTGGCGCATCGCCGCGAACAGCAGGTAGGACGCGATGACGACCACGTTGTTGACCGTGGGGGCGAACACCGGGAGGGCGAAGTAGCCACGGGCGTTGAGCACCGCGGTGGCGACGAGGTTCGCGGCGTAGAAGAGGATCTGCGGGAGGAAGAACCAGAGGAGGAACGTGCCGAGCCGGGCCTCGGCCGCCTCGATGCTCGCGCTGTCGACGCCGGAGACGAGCGCCCGCATGATCCACGGCGCGGCGACCATGCCTGCGGCGACGACGGCGGCGAGCATCGACAGCACGGCGCCGAGCACCGCCGCGGCCGTCCCCTCGGCCTCCTCCTGGCTCGAGTGGTCGACCGCGTCGACCATGATCGGCACGAGGATCGACTGGAGCACGCCGGCCGCGAACAGCTCGAACAGGACGTTCGGGATCGTGTTGGCGCTCTGGTAGGTGTTGCCGAGGTACGACGTGCCGAGCACGGCCGCGACGACGATGACCCGGGCGAACCCGGTGGCGCGGCTGACGGCCGTGAGGGCCGCCATCTTCGTGGCGTCGCGGTTGCGGCGGGCGATGACCGCCTCGCCGGTGCCGGCGGCCGCGGTCATCCGGCGGGGACGGTCGGGAAGGGCGCGGTCGCGCCCGTCCCGGTGCCGTAGTGGCCCACCTGCCCGGTGTCGTGCTGCTGGGCGACCGCGTACACCAGGGCGATGCGCCCGAACGCCTCGTCGAGGTCGTCGACGGTGCTCACCTGCTCGGCCACGTCGCCCTCGCGCAGGCTCCCGACGGTCTCGCCCCGTGCGGGCTGGTCCTCGGTCGTCGTCGTCACCTCGCCCTGCGGCCGCTGGGCCCGCGCCTCGGCCACGGTCAGCACGGCGGGCGCCTGCCGGCCGATCGCCGTGGCGAGCGGCACGACGACCGTGTCCGTCCGGTCGCTCGGCGCGGCGGCGAGCACGTAGCGGGCGCCCGGGACCTGCGGGAACGCGCTCACGTCGGGCACGCCGCCGTCGTCGAGGGCGATCAGGCCGAGGTCGGCGATCGCCCCGACGAACGCGCGGGACGTCACGAGGTCGGTCGGCGCGCCCACGACCGAGGTCGTCGTCGTCGGCGCGGACGTCGTGGTCGTGCCCCCCGACTCGGCCGGGCTCGTGGTGGTCGTGGTGTTGGTCGTCGTCGTGGTGGTGCCGCTCGACGCGGTGCCGCCGGCCAGCACGGCGAGCGCGGTCCCGAGGTCGGCGACCACGCGGTTGCGGACCTCGGCGGTCGTCCCGGTCCGCAGCCCGAACCGGTCCCGGACCCGCCGGAGCACGCCCTCGTCCCGGAGGTCGAGCGCCGGCTGCAGCCGGACCGTCCCGGCGAGCGGCGCGTCGGCGGCGGCCAGCGACGTGCGGGTGGCGTCGATCAGGTCCCCTGGCACCGCGTCGGTCGCGATCAGGACCACCGGCTGGTCGCGCAGGCGCTCGGTCAGCGCCTCGCTCCCATCGCCGGCCAGGGCCTCGGCCTGGGCGTCGGACTGCGCGAGCTGGGACTTGGTCGCGTCCAGCTCGTCGCCGCGGCGCCGGTAGTTGTCCGACAGGTCGTCCACGCGGCCGCGGAGGCTGTCGACGGTCGCCCGGTCGACGAACGACGCGCCCATCGCCACGCCGACGCCCAGGGCGAGGAAGACCGCGACGAGGCTGATGAGGTGGAAGCGGAAGTTGATCACGGGAGGGCCCCTCCGAGGAACCCGGTGAGGAGCACCCAGTTGGTGCGGATCAGCAGCCGGATGGGCTCGCTGATGAGGATGACGACGCCCATCGCGAACATCGCGGCGAGCACGAGCAGCAGCAGGTCGCGCTTGCGGACCCGGCGCTGGTAGAGGCGGCTCACGCCCTTCGCGTCCACGAGGATCGGGCCGACCTTGATCCGGGTGACCATCGTCGACGCCATGCCGGCTCGGCCCTTGTCCAGGAAGTCGACCATCGACGTGTGGGTGCCGACCGCGACGATCAGCTCCGCCCCGAGCTCGTACGCGAGGAGCATGGCGATGTCCTCGCTGGTGCCCGACGCCCGGAACAGCTCGTGGTCGAGGCCCAGCGCGTCGAGCCGCACCGCTCCCGGAGCACGGCCGTCGCGGTAGGCGTGCACGACGAGCGCCGCCCCGCAGCGCAGCGCTCGCTCGGACACGGAGTCCATGTCGCCGATGATCACGTCGGGGGTCACGCCCTCGTCGAGCAGGGCGTCGGCGCCGCCGTCGACGGCGACGAGCACCGGTCGCATCTCGCGGAGGTAGCCGGTGCCACGCAGCAGGCCGAGGTCCTCCTTGTAGCCGCTCCCCCGCACCACGATGAGCACCTGGCGCCCGGTCCAGTCCTGGCCGAGCTCGGGGAGCTCGAGGTCGTCCTCGAGCAGGTCGGTGTTGTGCTCGAGGTACTCGACGGTGTTCTCGACGAACCGGTTGAGCTCGGCCCCCATCTGGGCGCGGCTCTCCTCGTGCACGGCCAGCACCATCGACTCGTCCTGGCGGGTGCCGCTGGCCACGACGTCGGCGCCGACGCGCACCTCGCCGCCCTCCACCGTGACGAGGTCCGACTCGTGCACGCCGTCCATCACGGCGGCGCCGAGGTCGTCGACGAGCGGGATGCCGGCGCGGAGGAGGAGGAGCGGCCCCTCGTTCGGGTACCGGCCCGACGTGGAGCGGGCCGCGTTCAGCACCGCTGACGGCTGCGCGAGCACGAGGCTCTCGGCGGCGATCCGGTCGATGTCCTCGTGGTCGATGACCGCGACGTCGCCGGGCTGGAGGCGCGTGACGAGCCGCTTCGTGCGGTGGTCGACGCGCGCCGTGCCCTGGACGGGCGCGGGCCCGGCGGCGGTCGCCTCGCCGCCGCGTCGGCGGAACCGGCCGGCCATCACCGGCCCCGGCGCCGTGCCGCGGCGACCAGCAGCTCCTCGGCGTGGTCGCGCGCCGTCGCCGAGTCGGGCGAGCCCGACAGCATCCGACTGAGCTCCACGACCCGGGTGGGGTCGTCGAGCGCCTCGACGACGGTGACCGTCGACGACTCGTCCGCGTGCTTCTCGACCCGCAGCTGGTGGTCGGCCGCCGCCGCCACCTGGGGCAGGTGCGTCACCACGAGGACCTGCCGATCGCCGCCGAGGCGCGCCAGCGCGGCGCCGACCGCGGTGGCGGCCTCGCCGCCGATGCCGGCGTCGACCTCGTCGAACACCATCGTGGGCGGACCGCCCGACAGCACCAGCCGGAGCGACAGCATCACCCGGCTCAGCTCGCCGCCCGACGCGACGCGGGCCAGGTCGGCGGGCTCGCTGCCGGGGTTGGTGGCCAGTCGGATCTCGACGTCGTCACCCGCGCCGGGCCGGCCCTCCCGATCGGACACGGCCACCTCGACGCGGCTGCCCGGGAGCGCGAGGTCCCCCAGCAGGGAGGCCACCTGCGACGCCAGGTCGGGTGCGGCGGCGCGGCGGGCCCGCCCGACGGTCGCCGACTCGGCGTCGAGCACGGCACGGGCCGCGGCCAGCTCGGCCTCGATGCCGGCGCGGGACGCGTCGACCGACGTCAGCTCCTCGAGCCGCGCCCGCGCCGAGGTCGCGTGCGCGAGCACCTCGTCCAGGTCGTCGCCGTACTTCCGCCGCAGCTCGACCAGGAGGTGGCGCCGCTCGCGGACGGCGTCGAGGCGCTCGTCGTCGGGTTCGATCGCGTCCCCGGCCCCGCGCAGCTCGGCGAGCACGTCGTCCAGCTCGGCCGCCGCCCCCCGCAGGCGGTCGACCACCTCCCGGAAGGGGGCGCGGCCGTCCAGCGCCTCCACCGTGCGGGCGATCGCGTCGAGCGCGGCCCCCTCGCCGCCGAGCAGCTCCTGCGCGAGCGCGGCGGCCTCCCGGTGGGCCACCGCGTCGGCGAGCACGTCCTCCTCGGCCGACAGGTCCTCCTCCTCCCCCGGCCGTGGGGCGGCGGCGTCGATCTCGTCGAGCTGGTAGCGCAGCAGATCGATCTCCCGGGCGCGAGCCCGCTCGTCGCCGCCCAGGTCGGCGAGACGCCGCTCCAGCTCGGCCACGGCGCGCCGTGCTTCGCGGAGCGGTGCGGTGTCGGTGCCGGCGAAGCGGTCGAGCGCGTCGCGCTGGTGCCGGGGCTGGAGCAGGGACTGCTGCGCGTGCTGCCCGTGGATCTCCAGGAGCGTGCCGCCCAGCTCGGCCAGCCCGGCCGCGGTCGAGAGCTCGCCGTTCACGTAGGCGCGCGACCTGCCGGATGCCGGCACGACGCGGCGCAGCACCCACTCGGTGTCGCCCACCGCGAACAGGCCCTCGACCACCGCCTCGGACGCGCCCGGGCGGACCCGGCCCGGATCCGGACGACCGCCCACGAGCAGCTGGAGCGCCTCGACCACCATCGTCTTGCCCGCACCGGTCTCCCCCGTCAGCGCCACGAGCCCCTGGTGCACGGGGATCCGGGCCTCGGCGATCACCCCGAGGTTGCGCACGGCGAGTTCGACGAGCATGACCGGACGAGCGTAGAGGACCGCCGCGGCCGACCGGCGCCGCTGGGGGCCGCTCTCAGGCGGGGCGGCCGCTCACCGGGAGGGTGGTGCGGTGCCGGCGCGGGGCAGGAGGCCGAGGCCGAACTTGTCGCGCAGCACGGCGTGGAAGTCGCGTTCGCCGAACGTCACCAGGCGAGCCGGGCGGTCGCTCGCGGTGCAGGTCACGGTGTCGCCCGGTGCGAGCGGCTCCCCCGGCCGGCCGTCGACCGACACCCCGGCAGGCCGGTCGCCCGTGATGGTCACGACGATCCGGCAGTCGGGCTGCAGCACCATCGCACGGTCGAAGAGCATGTGGGCGGCCACGGGCGACATGAGCACGGCGCGGTGGCGCGGATCGATGATCGGCCCCCGGACCGAGAACGAGTAGGCGGTCGAACCCGTGGGCGTGGACAGGATGAGCCCGTCGGCCACGTACGACGTGAACGGGCGGCCGTCGAGGTGCACGTCCATGCGCACCGTGTGGCCCATCTCGGACTTCTCGACCACGGCCTCGTTGAGCGCGCCGACCGAGGCCGCGGGCACCCCGCTGCGCACCACGCCGACCGACAGGCGCATGCGCTCCTCCACGCCGTACGAGCCGGCGAGGAACCGCTTGAGCGCCATGCGCACGCCCGACGGCTCGACCTCGGTGAGGTAGCCGAGCTGGCCGAGGTTCACGCCGAGCACCGGCACGTCCTCGGGCGCGGCCAGGTCGACGGCCCGCAGCATGGTCCCGTCGCCGCCGAGGCTGAGCACGAGGTCCGCGCCGGGCGCGAGGTCGTCGGGACCGACGCCGAGGTCGCCGAGCCCGAGCACCGCGGCGTCGTCCTCGGCGAGGCGGACCTCGTGGTCGCGGCTGCGCAGCCACTCGACCGTCGACGCCGCCAGCTCCGCCGCACGACCCCGGTGCAGGACGAGCCCGATCGTGCTCACGCGGCGGCCTCCGCGGCGGCGACGGCGGCGTCGAGGGCCGCGACGTCGACCGGCGTGGCCGACCCGTCGGGCCCCGCCGCCGCGTGCACGAGGTGCAGGAGGAACTCCGTGTTCCCGTCGGCACCGTGCAGCGGTGAGGGCATGACCCCCATCATGGACGCTCCCGCGTCCGTGGCGGCGCGCACCACGCGCTCGAGGGCGTCGCGCCAGACCGCCGGGTCGGAGATGACGCCGCGGCCCCGGCTCGCCTCCGCACGGCCGGCCTCGAACTGCGGCTTCACGAGCAGCACCAGCCAGCCGCCGTCGGCGCAGCTCGCCACGAGCACCGGCATCACGGTCGTCAGCGAGATGAAGGACAGGTCCGCGACCACGGCGTCGTACGCCGGCGAGGCGGTCGGGTCGACGTGGCGGAGGTTCGTCCGCTCGACCACCTCCACGCGGGGATCGGCGCGGAGCCGCTCGTGCAGCTGCCCGTGGCCGACGTCGAGCGCGGTCACCGACGCCGCGCCGCGCTGGAGCAGGCAGTCCGTGAACCCGCCCGTGGAGGCGCCGGCGTCGAGCACCCGGAGGCCGGTCGGATCCAGGGCGAAGGCGTCCAGCGCGCCCTCCAGCTTCTCGGCGCCGCGCCCGACGAACCGCGCCGGCGGCCCCTGCACCACGACCGGTTCGCCCGGGCCGACCTGGCGCGCCGCCTTGAGGGCGACCGACCCCGACACGAGCACGCGGCCGTCGGCCACGAGCCGGGCCGCGTCGGTGCGGGAGCCGGCCAGGCCGCGGCGGACCAGCTCGGTGTCCAGACGGCGGCGCACGCCCCGAGGCTAACCAGCCGCCCCCGCCGACCAGTCGACGTCGACGAGGCCGGCGAGGTCGTCGGCGACCGCAGCGGTCGGCACCTCGACCGGCAGGTCGCCGCGCGTCGTGATCCCGCTCAGCACGAGCCCGAACGGCCATCCCAGCCGCGCGGCCAGGCGACCGTCGGTGTCGGGTCGGTCGCCCACGACGACGCCGCCGTCGGGGCACCGGCGCCGCACGAGGTCGGCCATCGGGCCGTGCGGCTTCCCGGCGACCTCCGCCTCCGCGCCGCACGCCGTGGCGACGGCGGCCACGATGGCCCCGCACCCCGGGTGGATGCCGTCGGCACCGGGGAAGGTGGCGTCCACGTTCGACGCGAGGAACCGCGCGCCGCCGCGGACGGCGGCCGCCGCACGGTCGATCCGGCCGTAGTCGATGTCCCGCGCCAGGCCCACGACGAGCGCGTCGTACGCGACCCCGGCGGTCGACGGGTCGCCGGCGTCGGCGACGTCGACCCCCGCCTCCTCGAGCGCGGACACGAGGCCCCGGCCGCCGAGGCAGAGGACGTGCTCCCCCGGTTCGACGAGGCCGATCACGGCGTCGGCCGACGTGATGACGTCGCAGCCCGGCGGCACCCCCTGCTCGACGAGCCGGGCGGCGCGGTGGGCGCCGGACTCGGCCGAGTTGTTGGTGCAGAAGTGCACGCGGTCGCCCCGTTCGAGGAGCCGCGCCACCGCCGCCGCCGAGCCGGGGATCGGCACCTTCCCGCGCCACATCACGCCGTCGAGGTCGATCAGCCAGTCCGTCACCGGTCCAGGCTGGCACAGGCCGAGCGGGGCGCCGGCACGCCGTCCGGGGCCGATCGCGGCACCCGGCCGGAATGGTCACCGCCGACGCCGCTGTGCAAGCCTGTCGCCGATCGCCGGGGGCGGCCGTGCCCCCGTGCCCGTGTGCCCTGGGAAGGGTCGACCCGTCTGGAGGAGTCCACGGTGGACGCGCAGCAGTTGGACAAGGTCAGCAAGGACCAGGGCTTCATCGCCGCACTGGATCAGAGCGGCGGCAGCACGCCCAAGGCGCTGCGCCTCTACGGGATCGAGGAGGACCGGTACTCGGGCGACGAGCAGATGTTCGACCTCATCCACCAGATGCGGACCCGGATCATCACCAGCCCCGCGTTCAACGGCGACCGCGTCCTCGGCGCCATCCTCTTCGAGCAGACGATGGACCGCGACATCGACGGCCGTGGGACCGCCGAGTACCTCTGGAGCGAGAAGCGCGTCGTCCCGTTCCTGAAGGTCGACAAGGGCCTCGCCGACGAGGCGGACGGCACCCAGGTCATGAAGCCGATGCCCGACCTCGACGCCCTCCTCGAGCGGGCCGTCGCCAAGGGCGTGTTCGGCACGAAGATGCGCTCCGTCATCAAGGTCGCGAACGAGGCCGGCATCACGGCGAACGTCGGGCAGCAGTTCGAGGTCGGCGCCCAGATCCTCGGTCACGGCCTGGTCCCGATCATCGAGCCCGAGGTGGACATCAACAGCCCGTCGAAGGCCGAGGCCGAGGCGCTGCTCAAGGCCCGGATCCTCGCCGAGCTCGACTCGGTGCCCGCGGACCGGCAGATCATGCTGAAGCTCACGCTCCCCGAGACCGACGGCTTCTACACCGAGCTGGTCGAGCACCCGAAGGTGCTGCGGGTCGTCGCCCTCTCGGGCGGCTACAGCCGCGAGGAGGCGAACGCCCGCCTCGCCCGCAACCCCGGCGTGATCGCGAGCTTCTCCCGGGCCCTGACCGAGGGCCTCACGGCGCAGCAGAGCGACGACGAGTTCAACGCCGCCCTCGACGCGTCGATCGGCAGCATCTTCGCCGCCTCCACCACCTGAGGCACGGCGGCCGGGCGCTCCGCCCGTGCCGGCACGATCCACGGAACCGGGCACGTCCCGCGCCGTCCACGGCGCCGGGC
>JAEVZA010000169.1 GCA_023392475.1 Actinomycetes bacterium
GCCCGGCGCCGTCCGCCTGTCGCTCGCCGCGGCGGCGGTGGAGCGGAGCACGATCGGCGCGCCGCTCCAGGTGCCGGGCGCGTCGATCGCCCTCGTGGGATCGCACACCACGGTGCGGCGCTGACGACGGCGTCGTCGGGAGCGCGTGCCGGTCGCTAGCCCGCGGCGAGGGGTGCGGCGCCGTCGGCGGTCGCCCCCGACGCGTCGGCGGTCGCGCCCGCGGCCACGGAGACGGCCTGCACGAAGTCGGCGTGGTCCCGCTCGTTCTGGTCCGCGTACGAGTGCGCGAACTCGGCCATCGCCCGGGCGAACGGGCCGCCCTTGCCGACGTACGACGAGATCGCGATCGCGTCGCCGGTCCGGGCGTGGGCCCGGGCGAGGATCGTGCCGCAGATCTGGGCGTAGACGTCGAGCACCTCGGCGTCCATCGAGTCGATCGCCGGCGAGAACTTCCAGTCCCACAGCTGGCGCACGTAGTAGTCGTGGTCACGCCCGTCGACGCCGGCGACCCGCTCCCACCCGAGGAAGATGTCGCTCGACGGTTGGACGAGGCGCTGGCCCTCCACGACGCGCTGGCCGTGCTGCTCGTAGCCGCTGCGCCCCAGGTGCGCCTCGAGGACGGAGGCCTCGGCCTCCTTGATCTGGAGGAACAGCGCGTCGCCCGGGTCGGTGCCCACCATCAGCGCCACCCAGCAGCGGGTGCCGACGCTGCCGACGCCGACGACCTTCCGGGCGAGGTCGACGAACCGGTAGCGCTGGAGGAGGTGGCGGCGGTCCGGCTGGAGGGTGCGCTGGTAGGCGGTGAGCGCGTGACCGATCATGTGCCGCAGGTCGGAGACCTCGTCCTCGCCGAACAGGTCGACGATGGGGACGAGCACCGGCGGGTCCGTGCGGAACCGGAGCTCCCCGTCGACGTCCTCGGTGAGCCGCCCGAGCGCCTTCACGTTGTCCTTGGACCGCGCCTTCGTGACGTTCTTGCGGAACCGGGCGACCTGGCGCTCCGACGCGTCGCCGCCCCAGCGCTCGGCCACGTCCTGGTCGGTCAGCCGGGAGTACCAGAGCTCGAGACCGCCCATCTCCGAGAAGTCGCCCAACGCGCCGGCGTAGGTGCGCACGAGCGTCTCGACGACGGAGCTGCGGGTGCGCTCGTCGAAGCCGTTCGACCGCCCGGCCACCTCGAAGCTGGCGGCCAGCCGCTTCACGTCCCACTCGAACGGACCGGGGAGCGTCTCGTCGAAGTCGTTGATGTCGAACACGAGCTGCCGGTCGGGGGACGCGTAGCCGCCGAGGTTGGCGAGGTGCGCATCCCCGCACAGCTGCACGTCCAGGCCGGTGCGCGGCTCGCCGGCGAGGTCGGCCGCCTGGACCGCGGCCGCGCCGCGGTAGAACGCGAACGGCGAGGCGGACATGCGCTCGTGCCGCAGCGGCACGAGGTCGGGGACGCGGGTGCGCTCCTGGTCGGCCAGCAGCTCGGCCACCGGCCGGCGGCCGGGTGGCGGCGTCCACTCGGCGTGCGATCCCCGCGGCACGTCCTTCCGCCGCGCACGACCCTCCGCCGCCCGCTCCGCCCTGCTCGCACCCTGGATGTCGGCCATGTCCGGACCCTAGGCCCGCGGGTGAGGCCGCGGCACCCCGGGCCGGTGCGGGGAGCGGGCGGGTCCGCGAGGTGCCGCGGCGTCGGCCCGAGCCGGAGGAACGGCGGCGATCCGCCGCTAGCGTCCGACGACGATGGGTGAGGGCGTGTCGGCGACCGAGGTCGGCCACGAGATCTCCGAGCACCGGCACCACGCCGAGGAGGAGGGTCCGGCGGCGCGCCAGGAGGTCTCGCGCCAGGACCGCCGGCTGACGGTGCTCGAGGCCGTCCTGCTGTCGGCGGTCACGATCCTCGCCGCGTGGTCGGGCTTCGCCTCCGCGAAGTGGGGCACCGACGCGCAGCTCACGCTGGCCCGGGCGGGCGCGGCGCGCACCGAGGCGAACCGGGCGAACATGGACGCGCTCGAGACGCGGAACTTCGACTCGTCGACGTTCAACACCTGGTTCACGGCGTACGTCGCCCACGACCAGCAGGCGATGGACGTCGCCGCCCACCGGTTCCGGCCCGAGTTCCGCGTCGCCTTCGACGCGTGGATGGCGACCGACCCCGGGACGAACCCGGACGCGCCGCCGGGTCCCACGTTCATGCCGCAGTACCGGCAGCCGGAGCTCGCGCGGGCGACGGCGCTCGACGCGAAGGCGACCCGGCTCTACGACGAGGGCGCCCACGCCGGCGCGACGGCCGACGAGTACGTGCGCACCACCGTGCTGCTCGCGAGCGTGCTCTTCCTCGTGGGGATCAGCGGGCACTTCCGCGTCCGGGCCGCCCGGTACGGGCTGATCGGGCTCGGGGCCGTGATCCTCACGATCTCGGTGGCGATCATCGCCACGTCGCCCGGCCCGCCCGGCTGACGCCTCGGCCGAGCCTCGACGGTCAGCCGAGCAGGACCCGCGTCGCGTCCTCGAGCTTGCGGATCACCGTGGCCGCCGACTCCACGCCGGAGATCCAGCTCACGAGCGCGGCCAGCCACACGTCGGACAGCAGGTCGATCGCGAGCACGTCGCGGCCACCGGCGTCGCCGGCCGCGTCGCCGTCGTGCCCCAACGCATCGGCGATGATCCGGCGCATGACCACGCGGTTGGCCGCCACCACCGGTGCGACGTCCTGGTTGCCCGCCACGAGCGCCCGGATCATGGCCACGGTCACCTGCGGCTGCTTCTGCAGGTTCCGGTTGGCCCGGCGCAGCACGTCGATCACCCGGTCGACGGGGTCGTCGCCCTCGGGGGGCTTCACGGCGAGGCGGTCGGCCAGCTGCTCGACCTCGCCCAGCATGACCGACACGAGCAGGTGCTCCTTCGACGGGAAGTAGCGGTAGAGGGTGCCCAGCGCGACGTCGGCCCGGGTGGCCACCTCACGCATCTGCACCCCGTCCCAGCCACCCGCGAGGGCGAGGGCCTCGGCGGCCGACAGCATGCGCGCCCGGCGTGCCTGCTGCGACTCGGTCAATCCCGAGGTCCCTGTGACCAACGTGCCCTCCTGCACCTGCTCCGATCGGACGCGCCCGGCGCGGGCTCCGCTCCCGAGGTCAGGACATCGTGGCAGATTTCTGCAACGCGTTCTCATTCTGCGCGCCGCTGGGCGGGACGCCGGCGCACCCGGACACGTCCTGTTGAGCGCACGGAGCGCTCAGCGGTCCGTGCGCTCAACGGAACGGGATGCGGATCAGCCCTCGGTCCAGGCGACGACCGGTCCGGCGAGCTCGACCAGCTCGTCGGGCACCGCGAGGTCGACCGGGACCGGGTCGACCCGGACGCCGGTGGTCGCCAGGTGCTCGGCGAGGAGGGCGACGTGCTCGTCGGCGGCGCCCGTCCCGTCGTCGCCCCACACCTGGAGCGCGAGCGGCGCGCCCACCACCCGGGCGAGGTCGACGACGGACGCGGTGGCGGCGTGGGCGGCGCCGGCGGCATCGGTGACGGCGAGGCACGGACGGCCGTCGAGCGCGGCGACGAGGCCCGCTGCGGCGGCGAAGCCCGGCTCCGCCAGCGCCGGGACGCACACGGAGCCCGGGAACGAGGTCGGCGTCGCACGCGCCACCCAGAAGCCCGCCGGGCCGGGATCGGCGACGGCGATGCCCTCGTCGGGGAGGGCACCCGACAGGTGGCGCGCGGCCCG
>JAEVZA010000173.1 GCA_023392475.1 Actinomycetes bacterium
GGGCGCGCTCCGGGGGTTCGGACCGGTCGCCGAGGACGGCACCCCCGACCTCGCCGAGGCCGTCGAGGTGGTCCGCCTGCTCGGCGACGCCGGCGTGCGCCTGCTCTGCACGACCGCGTCGAGCCCGTACTGGGCGCCGCACGTGCAGCGCCCGGCGTGGTTCCCGCCGTCGGACGGGTCGCTGCCGCCACGTGACCCGCTGGTCGACGCCGCGATCATGCTGGCCGCGGCGCGGGACCTGCGCGCCGCGGCGCCCGACGGTACGGCCGTGATCGGCACCGGCTTCACCTACCTCCAGCAGTTCCTGCCGAACGTCGGCCAGGCCCTCCTGCGGCTGGGCTGGGTGGACGGCGTCGGCCTCGGGCGGATGGTGCTGTCGTACCCCGACCTGCCGCGGGACGTGCTCGCCGGCCGTCCGCTCGAGGTGCGTCGGATCTGCCGCACCTTCTCCGACTGCACGACCGCGCCGCGCAACGGCCTGCCCTCGGGCTGCTACCCGCTCGACCCCTTCTACAAGGAGCGCCCGGAGCGGGTGGAGCTGGCCCGGGTCAAGCGCGAGGCGCGCCGGTAGGGCCGCGCCGCCCGCGGTGACCGGACTCCGCGCTACTTGTAGCCGCCCATGATGTGCTCGACCCACGCCGCGGGCGCGGCGGCCATCAGGGTGCCGAGGTCCCAGTAGTCCCACCACCTGACGAGCTGCCCGTCGCGCAGCTCCATGACGGACACGAACGGCAGCTCGACCGTCTCGCCCGTCGACCAGGTCCACCGCTCGCGGTGCTCGGTGACGACCGTGTCGCCCTGGGCGACGATCCGCCAACCGGGCACGTGCTCGTAGCCCGCGAGGGGCTCGAGGCCGAGGCGCAGCCGGGCCACGACCTCCTCGGGGCCGAACGCGCCGTCCTCCGGCGCGGGCACGTCGGTGTAGTGGCCGTCGGGCGTGAACCACGCGCCGACCGCGTCGAAGTCGCGGCGGAACAGGTCCTCCCAGAAGCGCTCCACGAGCGCGGCGTTCGCGGCCGCCGTGTCCTCGCCGTTCCCCGGTGCGTCACCCATGGCGGGTGAGGGTAGCCACACGACGCAGGTGGCATGCTCACCGGGTGACCGACACCGACGAGGGCGAGGGCCGCCTCCACCGGGCCCGTCGCTCGGCGGGGGAGCAGGTGTCGCGGGCCCGTCGCACGGCCGACGACGTGCGGCACCGCGTCGAGGACGCCCGGCCGGAGACCCCGGTCATCGACACGGCGTACGAGATCTACGAGCACGACTCGTCGATCGCCGGCGGCCTGCTCGCCGGAGCGATCGCCTTCCGGCTCTTCCTCGTGCTGGTGCCGCTGCTGCTCGTCCTCGTCGCCGGCCTCGGGTTCCTCCACGTCGCACGCGCCGACACGGACGCCGCGAAGACGTTCGACTTCTCGCAGACCCTCGTCGACACGATGAGCACGGTCGGCGAGAACGCGGCGCGGGGCCGTTGGGTCACGCTGTTCGTCGGGCTGTTCGCGGTGATCCTCGCCATGCGGACGATGGTGAAGTCGCTGCGCATCGTGCACCACCTGGCCTGGCGCCTCGGCCGGCGCTCCGCGTCGGCGAAGCCGGTCGCCGTCCTCGCCGGCCTCGGCGTGCTGGTCCTCACGGTGGCGTTCGCGTTCGGCGCGCAGTGGCTCCGCGGGCACACCCCGGGCGGCGGGATCATGGTCTCGTTCGTGATCGGTGGCGCGGCCGGGCTCATCTGGCTCCTCGTGGAGCTGCTGCTGCCGCGCGCCGACGGAGCGCCGTGGTGGTACCTCGTGCCCGGCGCCCTGCTGATGGCCGTGGCGACGCAGCTCCTGCACGCCTTCACGGTCTTCTACCTGGCGGGGCGGATCGACCGCATGAACCAGACGTACGGGCCCCTCGGGGTGGCGATCGTCGTGCTGCTGTGGCTGTACCTGCTCGGTCGGGCGATGGTCGCCGCCGCGGTCGTGAACGGGACGCTGTGGGACCGGCACCGTCGCGGCGAGCGGCTGTGGGCGCCCTTCGACGTGTCGATCCTGAAGCCCGGCGGCCGCTCCGAGGACGCACCCCCGCCCCCCACCGCCTGACCGTCGCCCCCGGGACCGTTCTGTTCGGCCGAAGCAGGGGTTTCCACCCGCTTCCGACGAACAGAACAGGGTCAGGCCGGGTGGCGGTCGCTCCCTCAGGCCGGGTGGCCGGGCTCCACGTCGGTGACGTCGCGCAGGCCGAGCTGGGGCTCGTCGGCGTGCGACGCGTCGCCGCCCTCCGGTGCGAGGAGCACGGCGACGTGGTCGCCGCAGTCGACGCGGTCGAGCACGCGACCGACGACGTGGTCGAGGCCGGCCAGGACGGGCACGCCGCCCGGTCCCGAGGTCACGTCGAGGCCGGCGAACTTGTCCACCTCGTCGCCGGTCTCGTGGCCGAACCGGCGGGCGAGGTGGTGGTCGCCGCGGCGCAGGACGTGCACCGCGAGCAGGTCGGTGGCCGCGGCCACGGCGAAGGTGTGGTTCACCTTGGACAGGCACACGAGCAGGCGTGGCGGGTCGATGCTCGCCTGGGTCGCGAAGCCGACCAGGCAGCCGCTGCGCTCACCGCCGGCCGCCGCCGTGACGACGTACATCGGGGGGTCGATCGAGTCGACGATGCGGTCGAACGCCGCGGCGCCACCGTCGTCGGTGTCGCCGCCGGTCACGCCTCGCACCCGGCGGCGGCCGCGGCGACGAGCTCGACGGTCCGGTCGATCTCGTCCTCCGTCGTCATGTAGTGCACCGACGCCCGCACCATCGACGTGATGCCGCGGCGGTCCAGGTCGAACCGGGCCTGCCCCGCCTCGCTGACCCAGACGTGGACGCCGCGGTCGGCGAGCGCGTCGCGCACGTCCTCCGCTCGCCGCCCGTCGACCGTGAACGTGACGATGCCGCAGCGCCGCACGCCCTGGTCCTGCACGGTGACGCCGGGGACGGCGTCGAGCCGGTCGCGGAGCAGCTCGGCGAGGCGTCCCACCCGCGCCGCGATCGCGTCCAGGCCGAGCTCGAGCGCGTACTCGACGGCCACGCCGAGACCGATCGTCGCGGCGACGCCCCGCTCCCACAGCTCGAAGCGCAGCGCGCCGGGCGCGGGCGCCCAGTCGTCGGCGCCGAGCCACGTCGCGGAGCCCGCGTCCAGGAACGTCGGCGACATGCGTTCGAGGAGCTCCGGTCGCACGTACAGGAACCCCGTGCCGCGCGGCCCGCGGAGGAACTTGCGGCCGGTCGCCGCGAGGAAGTCGCAGCCGAGGTCGTCCACCCGCGTGGGCAGCTGGCCGGCGGACTGGCACGCGTCGAGCAGGAACGGCACGCCGGCGGCGCGGCACCGCACGCCGACGTCCTCGACCGGGTTCACGAGCCCGCCCTGCGTCGGCACGTGCGTGGCCGACACGAGCGTGATGCCGCCGGCGGCGAGCGCGCGCTCGAGCGCGTCGAGGTCCACCTGGCCGTGCGGGTCGTCGGGCAGGACGCGCACCTCGACACCGAACAGGTCCCGCGCCCGCAGCAACGTCAGCGCGTTGGACACGTACTCGGCGCGGCTCGTCAGCACGACGTCGCCGGCCGACCACGGGAGGGCCCAGAACGCGGTCTCCCACGCCTGCGTCGCGCTCGCCGTGAGCGCGACCGAGCCCTCGTCGCACGCGAGCAGCCTCGCCACGGCCGCACGCGTGCGCTCGATGCCGCCGACCTGCGCCGCGGCCTCGTAGCCCCCGACCTCGGCCTCGAGCCGGAGGTGCTCGACCACGGCGTCGAGCACCGGTCGGGGGCTCGGCGACGCGCCGGCGTGGTTGAGGTGCACGAACCGCTCGAGCGAGGGGGTGTCGGCACGCACGCGCTCGACGTCGATCGTGTCCGCCGTGTCCACGCCGGCGACCGTACCAACCCGCCCCGGGGGCGCCGAGCGGGTTGCGCCGCGACCATGATGGCAGCCGTGGACGGGACGAGCCCCTGCGATCTGGTCGTGCGTGCCGGCGCGGTGCTGTGCCTCGACGAGGCCGGGACGCGCCACGAGGGCGCCGCGGTCGCGGTCGACGGCGGGCGGGTCGTCGCGGTCGGCGACGCGGCCGAGGTCGAGGGTGCCTGGGCCGGGCGCGAGCGGGTCGACCTGCCCGGCCACGCGCTGCTGCCCGGCTTCGTGAACGCGCACACGCACCTCGGGATGTCGATGCTGCGGGGCGTGGCCGACGACCGGGACCTGGACGCCTTCCTCGCCGCGGTGCTGCCCATCGAGGACGCGGTGCTGGACGCCGGGCGGGTCGCGCTCGCCACCCGCGCCGCGGCGACCGAGTCCGTGCTCGCCGGCGTCACGACCGCGCTCGACATGTACTACTTCGCCGAGGCCGGCGTGCCGGCGGCGGAGTCGGTCGGCCTCCGCCTCCTCTCCGGCCCGGTGGTGTTCGACGGCGGTCCGGGTTCGGTGCCGTGGCCCGCGCAGGTGGCGGCGGCGCGGGAGTGGTTCGCCCGGGCCGACGACCGGCCCGGCACGCGACCGGTGATCGGGCCGCACTCGACCTACCTGGTGTCGCCCGACCACCTCGCCGAGGTCCGCGAGCTCGCGGTGGCGCACGGCGCACTCGTGCACGTGCACGCCGCGGAGACCGCGGCCGAGGTGGAGCTGGTGCGGGGCCGCCACGGCGTCGGCCCGGTCGCGCTGCTGGCGTCGCTCGGCCTCCTCGGGTCCGACACGGTGCTGGCGCACGCGGTCCACCTGGACGACGGCGACCTCGAGCTCGTCGCGGGCACCGGCGCGGCGGTGGCGCACTGCCCGGCGTCGAACCTCAAGCTCGCCTCGGGCGTGGCCCGGGTCCCGGAGCTCCTCGCCGCCGGCGTGGCGGTCGGCATCGGCACCGACGGGCCCGCGAGCTCCAACGACCTCGACGTGCTCGGCGCCACCCGGCTGGCCGCGCTCCTCCACAAGGGCGCCCCGGCCACCGGCGCGCCCGACGCCGCCCACCTCCCGGCCGAGGTCGCGCTGCGCGCCGCGGCGCTCGGTGGTGCGCGTGCGCTCGGGATCGACGCGGAGGTGGGCTCGGTCGAGGTGGGGAAGCTGGCGGACCTGGTGGCGGTCGACCTCGACCGGCCGCACGTGCAACCGGTCTACGACGTCGCCTCGAGCGTGCTCTACGCCGCGGGTCGCGGCGACGTGACCGACGTGTGGTCCGCCGGACGCCGCGTCGTGGCCGACGGCACCCCGACGTCGCCCGACGCGGCGACGGTCACCGACGACCTGCGCGCCCTGCAGCGGGAGGTGGCCGCCCTTCGGGGTGGCGCCGGCCGGCCGACCTGAGCTCGCCGTCCGCCCGCTCCGCGGCCGCGGTCGCCGCGGCGTCGAGGCCGTTGCCCGAGAACCCGGTCCAGAGCAGCGACGTCATGTAGTTGACGAGGTCCTTGCGGCTCAGCGTGCGGCGCTCGAGCCACCACTCGGTCGTGATGTGGACCATGCCGAGCACGCCGTACGCCCAGGGCTCGGCCGGCCCGGAGTCCGCGCCCTGCTCGCGCAGCCACTCGCCGAGCGCCCGGGCGACGACCTTGCCGAGCGCCGCCACGAGCCGTCGGTCGTCGAGGCTGCGACCGGCGCCGAACGACCCCTCGGACAGGAACGAGTAGATGTGCGGGTCGGACTCGATGAAGCCGACCCACGCGTCGATCGAGCGGCTCACCCGCTCCTTCGGGTCGTCGGTGGCGGCCCAGACCTCGCCGAAGCGGGCGACGAGGTCGTGGGTGAAGCGGACGGCCAGCGCATCGGCCAGGCCCGCCTTGTCGCCGAAGTTCGAGTAGAGGATCGGCTTGGTGATGCCGGCCTCCGCCGCGATGTCGTCCATCGACACGTCGGCGCCCTCGCGGCGGATCGCCGTGACCGCGGCGTCGAGCAGCTCCTCGCGGCGGGCCTCGCGGTCCTCCTTCGAGCGGCGGCGGCGGTCTCCCATGTGGTCAGGCTACCGGCGGTCGGCCGTGACATCGGTCCGACGGCCTCGACAGCCGGGGCGCGCTGTGCTTCTGTTACCGAGGGTAACCAGAACGCGCCGCGAGCGGCGGCGCGGACCGGTCCGAACCGGCACGACCGGAACGACCCCCCTGGAGGGACGATGGTGAGCACGGCGACGCTCGACGGCGGGGGTGCGGCGACCGACGCCGCGTCCCGGCGGCTGGGTCACCTCAACCGCGCGTCGACGAACCGGGCGATCGACCCCGACCGCGACCCCGACCTGTCCGGCCGGATCGGCGACGGCCAGCTGCTGCCCGACGAGCTGCTCACCGTCGCGGGCCTCGGGCTCGACCTGACCGCCGAGCAGCGGGTCACGCTGTCGCGCGAGGAGGTGGCGTCGATCCTCGCCGCCGGCATCGAGTTCGAGGCCATCCTCATGGCCGGGCTCGGCCTCGAGGTCGCGTACCGCGCCGACAAGACGGACCCGCGCACCGTGTACGCCCTCCACGAGATCGGCGAGGAGACGCGCCACTCCCGCGTGTTCGCGTCGATCATCGAGGACATCGCGCCGACGGCGCGCAACCCCTTCGGCAACAAGTGGCTGCTGCGCGCCTCGCACCTGGTCGACGACTTCATCGTCCGCCACCCGTCGACGCTGTACACGCTCGTGCTGGGCGGCGAGGAGATCCCCGACCTCCTCCAGTCGCTCGCCGCGGAGCACCCCGACACCGATCCGCACGTGGCCGCGGTCAACCGGTACCACCGCGCGGAGGAGGCCCGGCACCTCTCCTACGCACGGCTGCGCCTCGCCGAGACGTGGCGCGACGCGGGCGCGCTCGACCGCTGGGGCGTGCGGGTGCTCGCACCGGTCGTGATCGGCGGCATGTTCGACCTGCTGGTCCACCCGGGCGTCTACGAGACGGTGGGACTGCCCGGCTGGGACACGTGGCGGGCCGTGCGCTCGGAGCCGGGTCGACGGGCGCTGCGCCACCGGGCCTGCCGACCGGTGCTCAGCGCCCTCCTCGACGCCGAGGTCGTGCGGCCGGGTCGCGTGCCCCGCAGCTGGCGCACGCTCTGCGGCGTCGACCGCCGCGGGCGGCCGCTCGGCGACTGACGCCGGCCCGGGTCAGGTGCTGCCCGCGGCGTCGGCGCCCGTGCCGAGCCCGGCGCGGTCCACCCCGACCTCGCGGAAGAGCTCGGGGAAGGCGCGGGCGACGCGCGAGGTGAGGTACTCGCCGTACGTGCCGTCGACGTCGAACACGCTCTCGCCGTCCCACCGGTGGCCGGTCGCCGTGAGGGCGTCGCCGGTGGGCGCCATGCCGGGCAGCGGCTCGACGCGCGCCGCCCACCCCGGATCGAGGAAGAGGGGCATCGAGAGGCGCTCGACGGCCGGCACCGTCACACGGTGCGCGGTCGAGCGGAACTCGCCGCCGGTGCACCGCTCGAGCATGTCCCCGAGGTTGCACACGAACGCGTCCTCGACCACGGGCACCGGCACCCACCCTTCGGGGCCCCGCACCTCGAGCCCGCCGGCGTCGTCCTGCGCGAGCAGCGTCAGGAGCCCGTAGTCGGTGTGCTCCGCGACGCCCCAGTCGCCGGCGTGCTCGCCGTCGGTGGGGGGCGGGTAGCGGAAGATGCGGAACAGCACCGTCGGGTCCGCGCACCAGCGGTCGAACCACCGCTCCTCGAGCCCCAGCCCGAGGGCGATCCCGCGGAGGACGGCCTGCCCGGCCGCGGTGACCTCGTCGATCCACCGGAGCACGAGCGCCCCCAGCTCCACCGGCCGGGCCGGGAGGAGGTTGGGGCCGTGCAGCGGCGTGCCGGCGACGACCCGGGGATCGTCCGCCGGCAGCTCGGTCCCGAAGTAGAGCCCCTCCTTCCGGTCGGGGACGCCGGAGGTGAGCTCGCCGCCGAGCGGGAACCAGCCGCGCCACGCCCGACCCCCGAGCGGCATCGCGATCCGCGCCTTCTCGTCCTCCGGCAGCGCGAAGAAGGCCCGCGCCTCGGTGAGCAACCGGGCCCGGAGCCCGGGATCGACGCCGTGGCCGACGACCTGGAAGAAGCCGAGCTCCCGGCAGGCCCGGACCAGCTCATCGCCGACCGCACGGCGCTCGTCGGGGGGCGACGCGGCCCGCAGGAGGGCGCCGACGTCGATGACCGGGGGTTCCACCCGGCCACGGTGCCACAGGCCGGGATGCAGCGCGGTCCCGGGCGCTGCGTCGCTGCGCAGCCCGGGCCGGCTCGTGAGGGAGGGACCGACCGGGGCAGCGCGGTCCCCGG
>JAEVZA010000247.1 GCA_023392475.1 Actinomycetes bacterium
CTGGGTGGTGCCCGACGGCGGCGAACCGCCGCTCGTCGGGCCGGTCAGTCGTCCTCGAGGAGCATCCAGCACAACGTGTCGGACGCCCACGCCTCGAACCGGTCGGCCGACCAGCCCCGGTCGAACACCAACCGGGCGTACGAGCCCGAGTCGGTGAGCGTGACGATCGCCGTCGCCAGCTCCTCCTCGGGGACGTCGGCGCGGACGCCGGCGGCCTGGAGCGCCCTCGTGAACATCAGCCCGTCCTCGTACGCGAGGTCGTGCAGCTTCACGCTCAGCTCCTGCACGCCGGCGTCCGTGCCGGCGACCGAGTCGACGAGCCGCAGGACGTCGGCGCTGCGCTCGTGCACCTGCCGGGCGGCGTGCATGCCGACGTGGATGCGCTCGCGGGGCGAGAGCGCGGGATCGAAGACGCGGGCGAAGTCGCCGCGCTCGCGGATCAGACCCTCCTCGTCGTCGGATCCGGCGACGGCGACATCGGCGACCCGGGCGAGGATGCCCGCCTTCGACTCGAACGCCGCGTAGACGAGCGGACCGGAGACGCCGGCCTCCCGGGCGATCTCGGCGATCGAGGTCGCGCCGTAGCCCTGCTCGAGGAAGAGCCGCCGCGCGACCTCGACCACGCGGCGGCGACGCTCGGCCGCGTCAGCCAGGCGGCCGCTGCCGTCGTACCGGCGGTTCGGCGCCGCGCCGGACCGCGGCGTCATCGGGCCCGACGGGGTCTTGACATCGCTGCACCCATTTCCATATGGTCAACTCTAACAGATAAAGCGAGCTATATCCAATGAGGGAGCCGCTGGCTCGGAGACCAGAGGGAGACCGACGAGATGATCACCACCAACACCGCCGCATCGTTGCACCACGTGCCCGACGGGGCCGTCGACCGGGACACGCTCCCCGACTTCCTGATGCTGTTCGCGTCCCTGCACGACGCGATGCGGCGCGACGCCGCCCGGCTCGAGGCCGCCGTCGCCGGCGTCGACCCGTCGGCCGTGCAGCCGCTCCGGTCGTGGTGGCACCGCTTCGCCGCCGTCATCACCCACCACCACCACCGTGAGGACGACGTCGTGTGGCCCGCCCTCGAGGCACGAGCCCCGGGCTTCGCCGCCGACGCGGCGCCGCTGCACGAGGACCACGAGGCGCTCGACCGTGCGATGGGCGCGGTCCGCACCACCCTCGCCGCCTTGGAGCCCGGGCAGGACGCCGAGTGGGCCCGACGCGACGCGTTCCGCGCGGTCATCGACTTCCGGTCCATCCTCGTCGACCACCTCGCTCGGGAGGAGGCCCTCGCGTTCCCCCTCCTCGTCGCCACCTACACGGCGGAGGAGTACGCCGAGCTCGAGCGGCAGCTGCGCAGGGGCACGTCCCTGCGGGCGGCGGCGTTCGAGGTGCCCTGGGTGCTCGATGGAGCGTCGCCGCGCGTGCTCGCGCTGGCCGACGAGGCGCTGCCCGGGCCGATGCGGGCCTGCCTGCACCTCTGGTGGGAGCGCTCCTACCGGCGGATCGCCGCGCCGGTCCGGGGGGTGGCGTGATGTCGTCCACCCCCACGACCACGGAGACGGAGCTGCGGTGGCCGATCGTCCTCGAGCACATCGAGCGGTTCGTGACCACCGAGTACGCCTCCGTGACGCGTGCCGGTGCCCCCGTCACCTGGCCGGTGACGCCGTACGCCGGCGAGGACCGATCGACGATCGACGTCGCCACCGGCCTGACCTACCCACTGAAGGCGGAACGGGCGCGCCGGAACCCGAAGGTGTCGCTGTCCTTCTCCTTCCCGACGGGGTCGGGCATCGAGGGCGCGCCCACCGTCCTCGTGCAGGGATTGGCGACGGTGCGCGACGCCGACCTCAGGGCCACCTCCAGCCGGTACCTCCAGGCGTCCGCCGACCGCTTCCCCGAGCAGTTCTCGTCCATCCCGACCTGGCAGCTGCGCCGGATGGGCTGGTACTGGACGCGCATGTGGATCCAGGTGACCCCGGTCCGCGTGCTGTGGTGGGAGCGCGGCGACCTGGCGGCGCCGCCCCTCGAGTGGCGTGCGGCGCCGGGCACGGCCGCTCCGCCCTCCGACCCGGAGCCGGGCGGCAGGTCGTCCGGCACGTGGTCGACGGGCGCCGTGGATCCGTGGTCCCGTCGGGCCGGTGCGATCGAACGGCTCGGCCACCCGGTCGTCACGACGATGACCTCGGACGGGTGGCCGCAGCCGTGGCGGGCCGTGGAGGTCACCGAGACCCCCGACGGCTACGAGCTCACGCCGCCCGCCGGCATCGACGTGACCGACGGTCCTGCCTTCCTGTCCTTCCACACGCACGCCGAGGTGTTCGACGGGCAGGAGAACATCGGCCTCGCCGGTCGCGTCGCGGCGGGCGAGCGGGGCACCCGCTTCGTCGTGGAGCGCGCGCTCGCCGACTTCGGCGTGCCGAGGCGCAAGCTCGCCGCGGCCGTGTCGTTCTGGCGTGCCGGCCGGGCGCTCCGGCCACGGCTCGAGCTGGAGGCGGCACGGCGGGGCACGGCCCTCCCGACGTTCGACGACCTCCACTTCCGGCGGCCGTCGCGACGGTGAGCGCGGCTCACCGTCGAGGGCTGCGACGGTCGTGGACGACGACGTCACCCGGTCCCGAGAGCTCGCACACCTCGATCCGGTCCCCGACGGCCACGAGCCGCAGCCGCTGCGAGCCGATCGGGATGTCCTCCACGTCGACGCGCATGCGCTCGGGGAGGCGCGGATCGACGTGGAGGACGCCGGCCGGTACGTCGGGATCGATGCCGAGCAGCGACCGCGCGATGAGCAGCGGGGTGCCCGCCGCCCACGCCTGCGGGATGCAGGCCGTCGGGTACGGCACCGGGCGCCCCGGCCGGTCGGCGCCGAAGCCGCCGAACAGCTCCGGGAGCCGACCGCCGAACTGCGTCGCCGTGGTCGAGACCGCTGCGGCGAGGCGCCGCCCCTCGGCGACGCACCCCGAGCCGAGCATGCCGGCCGCCACGATCGTCGAGTCGTGCGGCCAGACGGACCCGCAGTGGTAGCTGAGCGGGTTGTACCCGCCGTTGGACGAGCTCAGGGTGCGGGTGCCGCGACCGCTGAAGAGGTCGGGCTCCATGAGCCGGGCCGCCAGCGGCTCACGACGCTCGGGTCGCGCCGATCCCGACCACAGGAGGTGGCCGGCGTTGCTGGACGGTGATGCCACGGCCGCGCCGTCGGCGTCGAGGGCGAGCGCGTAGCAGCGCTCCCGGTCGAGCCAGTACGCGGCGTCGATCGCGTCGCGACGGCGGTCGGCCCGCTCCCGCAGCGGTGCGCCGTCGCCCCGTCCCAGACCGTCCCGCAGATCGGCGAGCGCCCGCTCGGCCGCTTCGCAGTAGCCCTGGACCTCGACCGTCGCGACCGGCGCGCGGGCGACGGTGCCGTCGGGGTGCCGGATCGAGTCGTCCGAGTCCTTCCACGACTGGTTCACGAGCGCGGCGGTCGGACCGCGGCGGGCGACGCTCGTCTCGACGAACCCGTCGCCGTCGACGTCGCCGCGATCGTCGATCCACCCCACGGCACGTTCGGCGGCCGGGAGCAGGGCCTCGATCCGGCCGACGGGCGCCCCCCACCGCCACGCCTCGGCGAGCAGCATCACGAACAGGGGGGTGGCGTCGGCCGAGCCGTAGTAGATGTCGCCCCACCCCCCGGAGCGGCGCACGACCTCCCCGCGGCGGACCTCGTGCAGGATCCGTCCCGGCTGCTCCGCGGTCTCCGGCACGTCCTCCGTGCCCTGCCGTGCGGCCAGCGCCTCGAGGACGCCGACCGCGAGCTCGGTGCCGAGCGGCAGGGACTGCCAGGCGGCGATGATCGAGTCGCGCCCGAAGAGCGCCAGGAACCACGGCGACCCGGCCGCGACGATCGGCCGGTCGGGCGACTCCGGATCGTCCAGGAGGAGCGTCCGGAGGTCGGCGACGCCGCGCCGCACCTGCGCTCCCAGGTCGGCCGGCGTCGTCGCGATCACGGGGCCGGTGCCGGACAGGCCGTGCGCGGTGTGCGTCGCCGCGGTCGGCGTCGGGGGGTCCGCCTCGTCCTCCTCCATCTCGGGCTGGAACTCGAACCGCACCTCACCGCGCCCACGGGACGGCAGCGGCACCGCGACGACGATGCCGTCGGGCAGCACGGTGACCTCGCCGGTGGTCGTGGTGCGGACCGCCCGCTCGAACCCCTCGTGCCGGTAGCGGAGGACCAGGTCACACCGATCGCGCTCCACGGACACCTCGCGGTGGTGCTCGCAGGTGCCCTGCTTGACGTCGAAGACGTCGGCGAAGTCGGCGTCGACGGTGACGGCGACCGTCGCCACGTGGGGCACGGGTTCGAGGTGCTCGAGCTCGACGGTCAGCGAGAGGTGCTCCCCGAGCACGAGGGTGGACGTGGTGGTCAGGTACGGCCGCACCTCGCTGCCGACGAACCCGACCGCGGTCAGGGTGTCCACCCCGGCCACGTGGTCGAGCAACCTGACCGGCCCGCCGTCGACCTGCACGTCGAGGGACGACAGCAGACGGGTGTCGCCGGCGAAGTACCCGGCGTGGTCGCCCGTCCGGATCGTGCCGGAGGGTGCGCACACCACGAAGCTCGTGCCCGCGACGAGGGTGACCGACGGCGGCGGGTCCTCGAGGAGGTCAGCGGCGTACCCGTACACGCCAGCGGCATCGGCCATGACCTCCACGTACCCGTGGGCAGGTCCTGCCATGGGCGTCGCTGCGTGATCACCTCCTCGCGGTGCGAGGTCTCGACAGCCCCGTCACCGGGTAGCGCTGGCATGACGGATCGGGCGCACCCCTTGCGGGAGGAGGTGACCATGCGAGTCGGACTGCTGGCTCCGCCCTGGTACCCCGTGCCGCCGCCCTCGTACGGCGGGACGGAGCAGGTCGTGCACCTGCTCGCCGCTGGGCTCGCGGCGGCAGGGATCGAGACGGAGCTGTTCGCGACCGGGGACTCGGTCGGCCACGACCGGACCGGCGCCTGCTTCGACCGGCCACCGAGACCGATGGGGCTGGCCGTCCTCGAGGCGGCGCACGCCATCGCCGGGTACCGGCACCTGCAGGACGTCGGCGTCGACGTCCTGCACGACCACACGACGATCGGCGCCCTCGTGGCGCCCGAGGGCCACCGGGTCGCCGTCACGAACCACGGTCCGTTCGGCCCGAGCGAGTCCGAGGTGCTGCGACGAGCGGCGGGCCGGGCCACCGTGGTGGCCATCTCCCGGTCCCAGGCGGCGATCGGTCAGGCGGCCGGCGTGCCGATCGGCGCGGTGATCCACCACGGGATCGACGTGGCATCGATCCCGGTCGGAGCCGGGGACGGCGACTACGCGATGTTCCTCGGCCGCATGGCGCCGGTGAAGGGAGCCGCCGAGGCGATCGCCATCGCCCGTGGCGCGGGCGTGCCGCTGCTCCTCGCCGGGA
>JAEVZA010000273.1 GCA_023392475.1 Actinomycetes bacterium
GCCCGGCGACGCGGTGCTGGTCCAGGAGGACCGCCTTCACCGGGCCCCTCGACCGGCGCACGGCGTCGCGCAGGCCGGCGACGGTCAGCGTGGTGGCGTCCGGCCCGAGCACCGACACGTCGGGGTCGAGCTCGACGCCGCCGAGCCGCCGCGGGTCGGACACGACCAGGTCGCCGCCGTCGTCGAGCCGCAGGCCGAACCGGTGCCACGCGGGGTCCTCGCGCCGGCTGCCGTACTCGAGCTCCGCGATCGGGGCGTGCCCGTCCACCAGCAGGCGACCCGTCATGCCGAACCGGAGGCCGAGCACGACACCGGTGTCGAGCGGGAGCAGCAGCAGCTTGCCGAGGCGGTCGGCGGCGAGGATCCGGGCACCGACGACGGCGTCGGCGACGGTGGTCGCGGTCGCACCGTGCTTCAGGAACCACGCATCGGGCGCGTCGACGCCCACCACGGTGCGCCCCACCACCCGCTCGGCCGCGCGCCGGTAGGTCTCGACCTCGATCAGCTCGGGCACGGGACGCCGCCGCGCTCGCCGGCCGCGCCGTCAGGCGCCGGCCACGTCCAGCGCGGCCAGGACGTCGGCGACCACGTCGTCGGCGTCCTCGAGCCCGACGGACATGCGGATGGTGCCCGGGCCGATGCCGGCGGCCTCGAGCTCGTCGGGCAGCAGGCTCACGTGGGTGGTGGACGCGGGGTGCGTCACGAGCGTCTCCGGGCCGCCGAGCGAGGTGGCCAGGCGGCACACGCGCGTCGACTCGACGAACCGGCTGCCCGCCTCCAGCCCGCCGACGAGGTCGAACGTGAGCAGCCCGCCCTGCAGGCGCATCTGCCGCACCGCCAGCTCGTGCTGCGGGTGGCTCTCGAGCCCGGGGTAGCGGACCCCGGCCACCCGGGCGTCGGCCTGCAGCACCTCGGCCAGCCGCTGGGCGGTCGCCGACTGCTGGCGGAGGCGGACGCCGAGGGTCCGCAGCCCGCGGAGCCCGCCCGCGGCGTCGTGCGGGCCCGCGTTCGCGCCCTGCAGGACCGCGAACCCCCAGATCCAGTCGAGCAGCTCGCGGCTGCCGGCGACGACGCCGAGGGACACGTCGTTGTGGCCGCCGATGGCCTTCGTCGCCGAGTGGATCGACAGGTCGATCCCGTGGTCGAGCGGCCGCTGCCCGAGCGGCGTCGCGAACGTGGAGTCGACCGCCTTCATCGGGCCGGCGATCGCGCCGAGGCGGTCGAGGTCGACGAGGTCCAGCCGCGGGTTCGCCGGCGTCTCGGCGAACAGCAACATGGTGCGCCCCGGGCGCACGGCGGCCTCCCACGCGTCGGGGTCCGCGCCGTCGACCATCGTGACCTCGATGCCGAACCGCGGGCACACGGACTGGAACAGGAGCTGCGTGCCCGCGTACAGCTGCCGCTGCGTGACGATGTGGTCGCCGTTCGAGCACAGCCCGAGCACGACCGCCGTGACCGCGCCCATGCCCGACGAGAACGCGCGGCCGGCCTCGGCGCCCTCGAGCTCGGCGATGGCCTCCTCGAACGCGTTGACCGTCGGGTTGCCGTAGCGCGCGTAGAAGCGCGACGACGTCGCGGACGTGGCCAGCCGGCGCCCCTCCTCGACCGTCTCGGTGACGAACGTCGACGACGCCCAGATCACCGGCGCCAGCGCGGAGCCGTTGGCGGAGCGACCGGCCGTGATGGCGACCGTCTCCGGCGCCGGGGTGCGGGCGGCGCCCGCGTCGCCTCCCGGCTCGTCGGTGGGCGCGTCGTCGCGCGGGGTGGCTGCCTCGGTCATGCTGCCTCCAGGAAGCGTCGGACGTGCGGGGCGAACTGGGCGGTCTCGAGCAGGAAGCCGTCGTGGCCGTGCGGCGAGTCGATGTCCACCCACTCGGCGACGCGGCCGGCGGCGAGCAGCCCGTCCCGGAGCGCCCGCTGCTGGTCGGGCGGGTAGAGGCCGTCGGAGCGCACGGCCGAGATCAGGGCCGGCGCCTGCACGCGGGCGAGCGCCGCCGCGGTGCCGCCGCGGCCACGGCCGACGTCGTGCAGGTCCATCGCCCGGTTGAGCCGCAGGTAGCTGTTGGCGTCGAACCGCCGCGCCAGCTTGCGGCCGTGGTAGTCGAGGTAGCCCTCGACGTCGAAGAGCGGGTCGAGCGTGAAGTCGAGCCGACCGAGCAGCGTGCGGTGGAAGCGCTCGGTGAACACCTCGTCGCTCCGGTAGGTCACCTGCGCGCACATCCGGGCGACGGCCAGGCCGCGGTGGGGTCCGTCGCCGGGGCCGGCGTCGTAGTAGTCGCCGCCGCGGAAGCCGGGGTCGGCCTGCACCGCCATGCGCCCGATGTGGCTCCACGCGATCTGCTGCGCCGACGCCTCCGCCGTGGTCGAGGCGAGCACGAGCCCGCCGACGCGCTCGGGGTGCATGACCGCCCACTCGAGCGCCTGCATGCCGCCCATCGAGCCGCCCACGACGGCGCGCCAGCGGCGGATTCCGAGCCCGTCGGCCAGCCCGGCCTGCACCCGGACCATGTCGCGGATCGACACGACCGGGAACGCCCCGCCGTACGGGCGGCCGGTGCGCGGGTCCGTCGAGGCCGGGCCGGTCGTCCCCTGGCACCCGCCGAGCACGTTGCTGCACACCACGAACCAGCGGTCGGTGTCGAGCGCGCGCCCCGGGCCGACCAGCGCGTCCCACCAGCCCGGCGTGGGGTGGCCCTCGCCGGAGCGGCCCGCCACGTGGCTGTCGCCGGTCAGGGCGTGGCAGACGAGCACGGCGTTCGACGCGGCCTCGTCGAGCGTGCCCCACGTCTCGTAGGCGACGTCGACGTGCTCCAGGTGGTCGCCGCCCTCGAGCTGGAACCGCCGCGGGTCCTCCGCGCCGAGCACCGTGAGGAACGAGCGGTGCCCGACGGGGTCGCCGGGGCGCCACGCGCCGGTGGCCGGCAGGCGGTCGTCGTGGTCGCTCGTGCTCATGGTCGGTGGGGTGCTCCGCGGTCGGGGCGGCACCTCGTGCGGGCCCGGCGCGGGAGGCCCGCGTGGCGCGGGCTCGCGGACACTTGGTTGCCGCCGGCCGAGCCGGTTGGCCACATCCCCGCCGCAGCGGGAAGGCACCTTGGGTGTCCGTCCCAGGTTGCCGGACCCCCTCGGGGGCCACTCCTGATGATCGCTCCACGAAACACGACGGGCGCGCGCCGGGTCAAGAACGTATGGCCCGCTCGATCCACCAGCCGGCCGACGGGTGCCCCTCGGGGAGCCCGTACGCGCGGCACATCACCGGGGCGAACCGGTGCAGGACGGCCGCCACCTCGTCGCCCGGCGCCGCCTGGAGCGCTCGCACGAGGTCCGCGCCACGCTCCCACGCACGGTGGTCGGTCGGCAGCGGGACCTCGCGGACCGCCCTCGCGGACCACCGGATCGCACCCACCGACAGGCCGGAACCGGACGCCTCGGCGACCACCCGCGCCGCCACCGGGGGCGCCATGAGCGCAGCGGCGATCCGCCAGGGGTCGGGTGCGGGGCGGCCCCGCGCGTCCGACGGCAGGGGCTCGACCGAGATCGTCGGCGTAACGGGTACGCAGTCCCCCGCGTCGTCCACCACGGCCTCCACCACCCGCGTCTGCGTGGCCACCAGCACCTTGGGCCGCAACCGGTGGGCCGCCCACGCGGCGACGCGCGGCGAGGCCTGCTGCAGGGCGTGCCGGTCGAGGCGCGGGCTGACCACGGCACGGCCGCGAAGACGGCGCGGGCGCTCCCCCCAGCCGAGGCGGCCGGGATCGATCATGCCCACGGTGACGAGCCGGGGCCCGTGCGCCGACCAGCCCCGCTCCCCCGGCTCGCGGGCGGCGTCGGCGAGCGCGTAGAACTCGTCACGGAAGCCCGCGGTCGTGGTGGCGACGTCGCCGACGAGCACCGCTCGCTCCGGCGGCGCCGGCACCGCGGGCACGTCCAGGCAACGGGCGAGCAGCGGCCCCCACGACGCCCCCGGCGCCGGCGGCTCGACGTCGCCGACGAACGACCCCTCGACCCCCCAGCGCAGGCGCACCGGCCCGGGCCGGGCG
>JAEVZA010000347.1 GCA_023392475.1 Actinomycetes bacterium
GCCCGGCCGCGACCGGGTCCGCGCCCTCGGCCGCCGCTCGGGCCGCGCTCGGCGTGGTAGCGAGGCCGGATGGACGCACCTGACTGGGTCGACATCAGCCGGCGCAACGCCCGCTCCGTGCAGACGACGATCGGCTGGATCTTCTGGGACCCGGGGGCCGTGGCCCGGTTCGAGGCGCTCGGGCTGCCGGGACCGCTCGGCTACATCGCCGCCCGGTGCGCCCCGCTCGCGCCGGCCGGCCCCGACGCCGTCGCCGCCGCGTTCGGGTCGATCAGCCCCCTCGGGATCGCGATGGCGCTGCAGCTGGGCGGGCCCGACGGCCCCGACGCGTGCTGGGCGGCGCGCGACGAGGCGGTGCTCGAGGGCCTGGCGACGCACGCTCCCGGGATCCTGGCGCCGCTCGCGGACCTCGGCCCCGAGCTGTGGGACGTCGTCGACCGCCTCCCGACCGTCGGCCGCGTGTTCGCCGCGGCCCACCTCCGCATGCCGCGCCCGGAGGACCCGGTGCTGTCGGGGTGGCACGCCGTCAACTGCCTGCGGGAGTGGCGCGGCGACACGCACTGGGCGCTCGTGGTGGCAGCAGGCCTCACGGGCGTCGAGGCGTCGGTGCTGCACAACGCGTGGCTGCGCTACGAGCGCGACTGGCTGCCGACGTCCCGTGGCAGCTCCGGCGACGAGATCGCCGCTGCCTGGGCGGGACTGGCCGCCAAGGGCCTCGTGCTCGACGGCGAGGTCATCCACGAGGGCGTCGAGCTCCGCCGCGGCATCGAGGACCGCACCGATGAGCTGACCACGCTGCCGTGGGAGCTCCTCGGCGAGGAGCGATCGGTCCGGTTCGCCGAGCTGCTCGAGCCGCCGTGCGAGCTGCTGCTCGCCCGCGTCGACGAGACCGCCGGCACGAACTACCAGCCCGCCTCCCGGCTCCGCGCCACCGACCGACTCTGAGACCTCCCCTGACCCCTCCCACTCGGTCCCATGACGTTCCGCGCTGCCTGACGACACGAACAATCGTCAGAACGCGGGAGATCGTCCAGAAAGCGGTCATTCGGTGACCGGTTCTGTTCGCGACGATGACGCCGTCACCGACCACCCCACCACGGAGGACCCCCATGAACTGGACGCTCGAACTGCTCGTCATCCCCGTCAGCGACGTCGACCGGGCGAAGGCGTTCTACGTCGACCGGGTCGGCTTCCACCCCGACCACGACCACCGGGTCAACGACGAGCTCCGCTTCGTGCAGCTCACGCCCCCGGGGTCGGGGTGCTCGATCGCCCTCGGTGAGGGGCTCATCGACACGGAGCCGGGCAGCGCGCAGGGCATGCAGCTCGTCGTCAACGACATCGAGGCGGCCCACGCCCACCTCGCCGGCAACGGCGTCGCCGTGAGCGACATCGATCCCCAGGCCTGGGGTCGCTTCGTCACCTTCCAGGACCCCGACGGCAACGGCTGGTCCGTGCAGGAGATCCCGACCCGACCGTGACCGGCCGGCGTGCCATCGGCGTCAGGCGGGGATGCCGACGAGCGTGTCGTAGTTGAACTGCGTGATGTGCTCGTGCACCGCGTAGTACGCCGGGCTCGGGTCGTGGAGGTCCACGGTGCCCAGCGTGTTCCGGTCGACGGCCAGCAGCGTCGGGAAGATCGACCGCATCTCGTCGAGGAAGTCGGGCACCGAGAGCCGCTGGAACACGTTGAGGCAGTAGTGGTTCATCTCGAGCACCACCGTCGGACGGTGCTCGGCGAGGAACCGCCGGGCGCCGCGGAGCACGTGGAGCTCGAAGCCCTCGACGTCGATCTTCACGAACCCGACCCGGCCGCCCAGGTCGTCCGCCATCGAGTCCAGCACCCGGATCTCGCCGACCTCGGACACGTGGTCGTCGAGGTGCTCGTGGACCGTGTCGACGAAGGCACCCGACCGGTTGCCGGCGCGGCGCGTGAAGGTGACCGTGCCCGGCTCGTCGCCGAGGCCGAACCGGTGCACCCGGACGCGGCCACCGCCGTGGAGGCCGACGTTGCGCTCGAGCACCTCGCACGTCGAGGGCACGGCCTCGAACGCGTGGACCGCCGACGCCACCTGCGAGAGCAGGATCGCCGTGCACCCGATGTTCGCCCCGACGTCGAGGGCGATCGTCCCGGGCTCGCACCACCGCTCGATGACCGCGGTCGTGACGGGCTCGAACGGGTCACTGATGCTCGAGCCGTAGTCGTCGTCGAACCACAGCTCGACCCGCTCCCGCCCGATCGTGATCGGCCTGCTCTCCACACCCGCTCCTGACTCCGGTCCGACCGGGCAACCTAGGCGAGCCCGGCGCACCGGACGGGCGGTCCGTACCGTTCTGTCGCGCCGCCGCAGCCACCCTCACCCCGTTCTCTTGCGCACATGGCGCGCTCAACGCTCCGCGGGCTCAACGGAACGGGGTGAGCGCGGCATGGCAGGATGGCGCGGCCGGGCAGCCGCCCGTCCCGCACCTCTGGAGCCCGCCGTGAACCAGACGTTGCTCAGCATGCTCAACGACGCCGAGCAGCAGCTGCTGCGGGAGGTCGAGCCGGAGCGGCTGCAGGAGCTCGACGAGGACGAGCTCCTGGACCTGCACACCCGCGTCCGCCGGGCCCGGACCAAGTACACGAAGCTGTACCGCCGGCGCGCGGCCGCCCAGGTCGAGGCCGACGCGTCCCGTGGCCGGGCGAGCGCGGTCAACGTCGCGCCCCGGACGAAGGCCGAGATCTTCGAGGGCGCGCTGGCGACGGTGAGCCGGCGCCTCGCCGCGGTGGCGCGCCAGAGCGCCGCCGACCTCCGGGCCGAGC
>JAEVZA010000385.1 GCA_023392475.1 Actinomycetes bacterium
GGGCGCGACGGCGCTCGGTCAGCCGGCCGGTCGGACGAGCATCTGGCCGCCGCCGCTGGCGAGGAGCCGCCCGTCCTCCGACCACGCCTGGCTGGTGAACCCGGCGAGCCCACCCGTGGCCACCGGCGTGCGCCCGACGGCGAGCACCCAGGGCGACGTCGACGCGTCGCGGTGGAACGTGCAGTGCAGGTCGACGTTCGGCGCGATCCAGTCGACCGGAGCGGCGTGTGCCCGGACGAGCGACGGGAACGAGTACGTGTCGAGCGCGATGGCCAGCCGCCCGGCGTCGACGAACGGGTCCGCGAACGTGCCGGTCGGGACGAACCGCAGCCAGTCCACGGCCAGCGCGCCGCCCGCCGACCTCGTCTCCCAGTCGTCGATCCACGTGGTCGGGCGAACCTCGAGGTTGTCCCAGAACGGGAACGGCGGCCGCGCCTCCTCCAGCCCGCGAGCCGCGACCCGCTCCTCCACGGTCGGGTACGCCGCCGGACCGTCGGCCGGCATCGCGCCGGCGTCCTGGTGCTCCGGTCCGGAGCCGTCGCCGTCGACCGCCCAGACGTGCGCGGTGGCGAGGTGGCGGTCGCCCTGCTCGAGGTCGACCGCGAGGCACTCCGCCGTCCGCGCCCGGCGCACGCTCCGCACGCGGAGGACCGCCGGGCCCGCCGACGCACCGGACAGCAGCTGCAGCGACAGCGTGGCAGGGCGGTCGAAGGACGTGGCCGACCCCGCGGCGCGCAGCACGACGGCGGCGAGGTAGCCGCCGTTCAGCGTCCAGATCCGCCAGTCGTCGCGGAGCTCGACGGCGAGCGCGCCGTCGTCGAGCGGCTCCAGGGCCGTGTCGAGATCCAGGTCACCCATCGCGCGTCCGCCCCCTCAGCGGTAGTCGGCGGGATCGATGCGGAAGCGCACGTCCTCGCCGGCGGCGAGGCGCCGGACCTGGTCGCCGACCAGCCCGAACGCGTTGGCCATGAAGTTGGTGGTCCCGCCGCCCACGTGGGGGGTGAGGACGAGGTTCGGCGCGCCCCACAGGGGGTGCCCGTCGGGCAGCGGCTCGGGATCCGTCACGTCGAGCGCGGCGTGGAGCCGCCCGGCGGTGAGCTCGGCGAGCAGGTCGTCGGTGCGCACGATCGGTCCGCGCCCGACGTTGACCACCAGCGCCCCGTCGGGGAGGCGCGACAGCAGCGCCGCGTCCACCAACCCGCGCGTGCCCTCGGTCAGCGCGGCGACGACGAGCAGCGCGTCGGCGGTCGTCGCGAGCTCCGGCAGCCGCTCCACCGGCTCCACCCCGGCGCGCGCCGTTCGGGCGACGACCGTGACCTCGGCGTCGAACGGCTCGAGCATGGCCACGAGCGCCCTGCCGATCGAGCCGTGGCCGACCACGACGACCCGGCGGCGGCGCAACGTGGAGGTCAGCGCAGGTCGCCACTCGCCGGCGGCCTGCGCGGCGGCGAACCGGGGCAGCTGCCGGAGGTGCGAGAGCGTGACCGCCATCACCCACTCCGCGACCTCCCGCGCGTTGACGTCGCCCGCGTTGCACAGGGTCACGCCGTCGGGGATCGAGCCGACGATCCAGTCGACGCCGGCGTTCACCATCTGCACCAGCCGCAGCGACGGCAGCCGGCCGAGTGTGGAGGTCACCGCCTCCTTGGGCCACCACGGCGGCACCACCACCTCCACCCGGTCCGCGCCGGGCGGGAGGTCGCCGCGCCCGTCCCAGACGTCGACGTCGACGTCGTCGGGCAGGTCGCCCATCAGGTCCCGCCCGTCGGCGAAGGGGATCCAGACGAGCACGTCGGGCCGCCGCTCAGCCGTCCGAGAACAGCACGTGCTGGTCGCGACCGGGCCCGGTGCCCACCACGCGGATGGGCACCCCGATCTGCTCCTGCAGGAAGTCCAGGTACGTGACGGCGTTCGCCGGGAGGTCGTGGCGCTCCCTCGCCTCCGTGAGGTCCTGCTGCCAGCCGGGCAGCTCCTCGTAGATCGGCACCGCGGCGTGGAGGTCGGACTGGTGGTACGGCAGGTGGTCGTGGCGGACGCCGTCCACCTCGTACGCGACGCACACCTTGATCCGCTCGAAGCTGTCGAAGATGTCGAGCTTCGTGATCGCCACCTCGGACAGGGAGTTCAGCCGGACCGCGTGGCGCAGCATCACGGCGTCGAACCAGCCCGGCCGGCGCCGCCGCTTCGTGTTCACGCCGTACTCGTGGCCCAGGTCGACGATGCGGTCGCCCGTCTCGTCGAAGAGCTCGGTCGGCATCGGCCCGGACCCGACTCGGGTCACGTAGGCCTTCGCGATGCCGATGACGCGGTCGATGTGGCGGGGCCCGACCCCCGCGCCGACGCAGGCGCCGCCGGCGATCGGGTTCGACGAGGTGACGAAGGGGTACGTCCCGTGGTCGAGGTCGAGGAACGTCGCCTGCGCGCCCTCGAGCAGCACGTGCTCGCCGCGCTCGAGGGACTCGTGGAGGAGCGACACCGTGTCCGTGACGTACGGCGCGACCCGCGGCGCGACCTCGGTGAGGTACCGGTCCGCCAGCTCGTCGACGTCGAACCCGAGGCGGTTGTAGATCTTCGCCAGCACGAGGTTCTTCTCGGCGAGCACGGCGTCGAGCTTCTCCCGGAAGATCTCGGCGTCGAGCAGGTCCTGGACCCGCAGCCCGACGCGCGACGCCTTGTCCGCGTAGGCCGGGCCGATGCCCCGCTTGGTGGTGCCGAGCTTGTTCTTCCCGAGGTGGCGCTCGATGAGGCGGTCGAGCTCCTGGTGGTACGGGAGGATGAGGTGGGCGTTGCCGGACACGCGCAGGCGGGAGCAGTCCACGCCGCGCGACTCGAGCGCGTCGACCTCGCTCAGCATGACGACCGGGTCGACCACGACGCCGTTGCCGATCACGGGTGTGATGTGGTCGTAGAGCACGCCGGAGGGGATCAGCTGGAGGGCGAACGACTCGCCGTCGACGACGAGGGTGTGGCCCGCGTTGTGGCCGCCCTGGTAGCGGACGACGAGCTGCATCTCCTTGGCGACGAGGTCGGTGAGCTTCCCCTTGCCCTCATCGCCCCACTGGGTGCCCACCACGACGGTCGCCGGCACGACATCTCCTCGCTCCGAGCCGACCGGTGCCCGGCCGGGAAGGCGACAGCCTACTGCGCGCCCGGGTGGCCGCCGGTGGGGTTGCCGGACCGCGCCGGTGGTCGGTCAGGTGCCCCCGGCCAGCGCGCCGATGGCGCGGTTGCCCTCGATCCAGTCGTGCTGTCGGCCCTCCGAGAACCACCGGGCGGTGAGCGACGCAGCGAACGGGAACCCGATCCAGAACAGGCGCGGCGTGAGGTCCACCGTGATGAACGACCAGGCGCAGATGCCGAGCGCGAGCACCACGCCGACCACGGCGGGGTCCTGCACCAGGCCCAGCCAGCCCTCGCGCCGCAGGATCCGCCACCCGACGAGGATCGACGGGACGAGCAGCGGTCCGACACCGACCACGAACGCCCCCAGGCTCAACACGTCGGTCAGGTTGTGCTCCACCGCCGAGATGTCGGGCGTGACCGGCCACGCCGCGTCCGCCGCCGGCAGCGCCTGGCGCCAGAACGCGACACCGACCACGAACGCGATCGCGGCCGCCGCCACGGGCGCCGCCGCGGAGGCGAGGGACCGTCGACCGGCCCGGTACTCGCCCCACGCCCACACGAGCGCGACGGGCACGACGATGCCGACCGTCTCCTTCAACGGATAGCCGAGGAGCAGCACGGGGACGAGCCACCACGGTCGCCTGGTCGTAAGCAGGTACCAGCACAGCGCGATCGCCGCGACCACCCCCGTGTCGACGAGCACGGCGGTGCCGAACACCAACACGTTCCAACTCACCGCGTACAGGGCACCCACGACCAGCAGGGTGCGCGAGCTGCTCCCCTGCCGGCGCAACGTGGCGAGGACGAGCCACAACCCGAGCAGGAGCATGAAGGTGTTCGTGATGCCCAGCGCCAGGCCCTCCTCGAACGGCAACCAGTGGGCGATCCACGACATCCCCGACCGGAGCGTGAACGGGTCGTAGAGGCAGGTCAACTGCAGCTGCGACTTCGGGACACCCCGGTAGTACCGGACGAGGTTCAGGTACTGCTGCTCATCGATCACGACGGGCTCGATCACCCGCCCCGATTCCGTCGTGTACGGCCGGATGTGCTCGTCGCAGCGGGCGCTCACGTGCTTCTCCGCCGTCTCCGGCGCCCGCACGATCGGCAACCCCGACCAGTCGTACCGGGCGAAGTTCAACGAGCCCACCAGCAGCGCAGCCAGCGACAACACCAACCCGATCCGCACGAACGCACGCGTGCTCACCGCGGGCGCGTCGAGATCCGCGAGCCCGCTCACGCCGCCCCCCTGTCGCCCATCGGGTCATGTCGTACAGGACGGCCCCGCCCCCGGCAAGGGGTTGCCGGGGGCCGGGCGAACGCCTGGTCAGGCGGTGGTGAACTCGCCGTCGACGGCGTCGAGGGTCACGGTGTCGCCCTCGGCGAGCTTCCCCTCGAGGATCGACATCGCCAGCCGGTCCCCGACCTGCTGCTGGATGAGCCGCTTGAGCGGTCGGGCACCGAACGCGGGGTCGAACCCGTCGTGGGCGAGCTTGGCCATCGCCGCGTCGGTCACGGCGAGCGTGATCCGGCGCTCGGCGAGCCGGCCGCGGAGGTGGTCGAGCTGGATCTCGACGATCGCCGTGAGGTCGGCCTCGGTGAGCTCCCGGAACCGGACGATCTCGTCGACCCGGTTGATGAACTCGGGCCGGAAGAAGTCGCGCGGGTCCCCGGGCAGGTTGGACGTCATGATGAGCACGACGTTGGCGAAGTCGACCGTGCGGCCCTGGCCGTCGGTCAGCCGCCCGTCGTCGAGCAGCTGGAGCAGGACGTTGAACACGTCGGGGTGCGCCTTCTCGACCTCGTCGAGCAGCACGACCGCGTACGGCCGGCGGCGCACGGCCTCGGTCAGCTGGCCGCCCTCGTCGTAGCCGACGTAGCCGGGGGGTGCGCCGATGAGCCGGCTCACCGTGTGCTTCTCCATGTACTCGCTCATGTCGATGCGGACCATGGCCCGCTCGTCGTCGAACAGGTAGTCGGCGAGGCTGCGGGCGAGCTCGGTCTTGCCGACGCCCGTCGGGCCGAGGAACAGGAAGCTCCCGATCGGCCGGTGGGGGTCGGACAGCCCGGCGCGGCTGCGGCGGATCGCGTTGGCGACGGCCGACACGGCCTCCTCCTGGCCGATGACCCGCTGGTGCAGCACGTCCTCGAGCCGGACGAGCTTGGCCATCTCGCCCTCCATGAGGCGCGACACGGGCACGCCCGTCCACCGCGACACGACCTTGGCGATGTCCTCCTCGTCGACGGTGCGCTTGAGCATGGGCGAGTCGCCCTGCAGCTCCGCGAGCTCGGCGTTCGCGACCTCGAGCTCGCGCTCGAGCACCGGCATGTGGCCGTAGGTGATCTCCGACGCCCGGGTGAAGTCGCCGTCGCGCTCCGCCCGCTCGGCCTCCGCCTTCAGGGCCTCGACGCGCTCGGCCATCTCGGAGATGGCGTCGGCCTTGTCCTTCTCGGCCTGCCAGCGGGCGTTGAGCGCGTCGTGGGACTCGCGCAGGTCGGCGAGCTCGGCGTCGAGGGCCTTGAGGCGCTCGACCGACGCCGGGTCGCTGGCCTTGTCGAGCGCGACGCGCTCGATCTCGAGGCCGTCGATGCGGCGCTTCACGATGTCGATCTCCGTGGGCACGGAGCCGATCTCGATGCTCAGGCTGGCAGCCGCCTCGTCGACGAGGTCGATCGCCTTGTCCGGCAGGAAGCGGCCCGTCAGGTAGCGGTCCGACAGCACGGCCGCGGCGACGAGCGCCGGGTCCTCGATGTCGACCGCGTGGTGCACCTCGTAGCGCTCCTTCAGGCCGCGCAGGATCGCGATCGTGCTGTCCACCGACGGCTCGCCGACGAACACCTGCTGGAAGCGCCGCTCGAGCGCCGGGTCCTTCTCGATGTACTTGCGGAACTCGTCGAGGGTGGTCGCGCCGACCATGCGCAGCTCGCCACGGGCGAGCATCGGCTTGAGCATGTTGCCGGCGTCCATCGCGCCCTCGCCGGTGGCCCCGGCGCCGACCACGGTGTGCATCTCGTCGATGAAGGTGATGATCTCGCCGTTCGACTCCTTGATCTCGGCGAGCACGGCCTGCCGCCGCTCCTCGAAGTCGCCGCGGTACTTCGCGCCGGCGACCATCGACGACATGTCGAGCGAGATCACGCGCTTGCCGACGAGCGACTCGGGCACGTCGCCGGCGACGATCCGCTGCGCGAGGCCCTCGACGACGGCCGTCTTGCCGACGCCGGGCTCACCGATGAGCACGGGGTTGTTCTTGGTGCGGCGCGAGAGCACCTGGATGACCCGGCGGATCTCGTCGTCGCGCCCGATGACGGGGTCGAGCTTCCCGCTGGCCGCCGCCTCGGTGAGGTCGCGGCCGAACTTCTCGAGCGCCTCGAGCGTGTCCTCGGGGTTCTGGGAGGTGACGCGGCGGCTGCCGCGCACCTCGGCGAGTGCGGCGAGCAGCTGCTCGCGGGTGAGCTCGTCGAACCGGCGGTCGGGCAGGGGCCGCTGCTGGTCGGCGGCGAAGAGGGCCAGCAGGAGGTGCTCGGTCGAGAGGTACTCGTCGGTGAGCTCGCGCCGCTCGCTGTCGGCGGCGTCGAACAGGGCGAGGAACTCGCGGCCGGGGCGCGTCTCGGTGCCGTAGGCGGTGGGGAGCTCGGCGACGGCCTCGTCGGCGGCGTTGCGCAGCTGCAGCGGCTCGATGCCGAGCTTGCGGACGACCGGCAGCACGACGCCGTCGTCCTGGCGGAGGAGGGCGGCGAGCAGGTGGTCGGGGGTGGCCTCGGGGTTGCTGTGCTCCCGGGCCGACGTCAGGGCGGCGTTGACCGCCTCCGTCGTCTTGTGGGTCCAGGTGTTGGGGTCGAGCGACATGTTGGTAGTCTACTCCGTGTTCACAAAACCTGCTACTGGTGCACTCAACTTTCGGGAGACACCCCTGAGGGGATGCTCGGGATCCGGCGGGGCGCCGTCGACCGGCCCCGGGTCCGCCACAGCGACCAGCACGCGATCCAGGCGCCGGACGCGGCCAGCACGGCCACGACGCCGAGGAGCCCGAGCCCGACGGACCACCCGAGCCAGCCGGAGCCGCCGCCGCGGTCCACCCGGACGGTGACCCCGCCGGTCCCCGTCCGCGCTCGGGCGGGCGCGGCCGACGTGGTGGTCGGCAGGGGGGCCGAGGTCGTCGGCGCGACCGTGGTC
>JAEVZA010000008.1 GCA_023392475.1 Actinomycetes bacterium
TGGCGCCTCCCTCGTGGAGTACGCGCTCCTCGTGGCCCTCATCGCCGTGGTCTGCATCGCCGCCGTCACGTTCATCGGCAAGAGCGCGAGCAGCAAGTTCAGCCAGGTCGGCAGCTCGCTCCAGTAGTCGAGCCGCTCGTCACGTCGACGCCGACGGGGTGGTCATCGTGGACCGCCCCGTCGTCGGCGTCGTCGAGCGCGATGGCACCGGCCCCGCCGGTGCCGAGGAGGCACCCATGCAACGATTCGTCGTGCTGGTGCACCGCCTCCGGTTCGCTCGGTTCGAACGTGCGGCGAGCCTGGTCGAGTACGCGCTCCTCGTTGCCCTCATCGCGCTGGCCTGCGTGGCTGCGGTGAAGTTCATCGGGGACTCGACCACGACCAGCCTGAACAACTCGGGATCGAGCATCCTCGGAACCTGACCGGCGCACCGCAGAACGACCTCGCAACCAGCTGCGATCTCCAGGGCACCGCCCGGTGGAGGGAGACAGCACATCACGAGGACACGACACGGACGGACGGGCCACTCGGCCCGTCCGTCCGGTCGTTTTCGGGCACCGTCGAACACGGTTCGGGCGCGCCCGGGCCATCCGGCCCATTGGTGGGCGAAAGGCTTCAGTCCCCCCGATGCACTGCCGATCCCTGAGCCGGGTCATCACGAGATGACCCGATCGAAGCACCGAGACAAGACAGCAACCGAGAGCCTGGGGAGGCTGACGACATGGTCCAGTACGAGTTCATCAAGGCGTGGCTGACGGCGAAGGCGAAGACCGAGCGTGGCGCCTCCCTCGTGGAGTACGCCCTGCTCGTGGCGCTCATCGCGGTGGTCTGCATCGCCGCCGTGACGTTCATCGGCAAGAGCGCCAGCGACAAGTTCAGCCAGGTCGGCAGCTCGCTGCAGTAGCCGACAGGGCCCGCCCGACGGCGGGATCCGATGCGACGGACGGGGCCCCGGGTCCCGTCCGTCGTCGCGTCCGGGGCCCGGCGCGGCGGATGCGGGCGGCGTCGGCAGCCGGTCGACCCGGGCGGGTGTCAGCCCCGGTCGACGAGGCGCAGCCCGGTCGGGCTGAGCAGCCCGTCGTCGACCGGGATCTCCACGGTGAAGCGGGTGCGGTGCGCGGGGAAGACGTGCTCGCTCACGAGCACCGGGCGGCCGTCGCCGTTGCGGGTGATCCGCTCGGCCACGAGCACCGGCGCGCCGACCGGGATGTCGAGCAGCGCGGCGTCGCCCTCGCTCGCGGCGTCGGCGCCGATGGTCTGCGTCGCGCCGCCGAGCCGCACCGGGAGCTGCTCGAGGAAGGACGACCGCTCGACGTCGTCGCGGCTGAGCGCCGCGCCGAGCTCCTCGGGGCACCAGACGGTGACGCGGGCGAAGGGCCGGCCGTCGGCCAGGTTGACTCGACGGACCTCGAGCACGGTCCGCTCGTTGAGGAGCTCGCGCACGCGGTCGGGCGCGGCGACGAAGCCGAACGACACGATGCGGCGCTCGGAGCGGACCCCGGCGGCCGCGAGCTGGCCGTCGAGCGTGGCCAGCCGCGAGAGGTCCTGGCGCAGCGGCTCGCCCGAGACGAGCCACCCGAAGCCCTGCCGGCTCTCGACCAGGCCCTCGACGCGGAGGGCCTCGAGCGCCCGGCGGATCGTGACGCGGCTCGCCTCGTAGGCTGCCGAGAGCTCGGCCTCGGAGGGCAGCACCCCGCGGAGCTCGAACTCGCCCTCGGACACCCGGCGGCGGAGGTCGTCGGCGATCGTCTGGTAGCGGATCGTCCTCACGAACATGTATTGTACTTGTATTCAACCGATCGCGACCGATGGGCGGCCGCCGCGAGATCCGCAGGACCTCTCCCCCGCCCTCGACCGGACCCCTGGAGGAGCCCATGGCCGTCACCGCATCCACCCCCGTCGAACTGGTCCGAGCGGTCTACGCACGCTTCGAGGAGCGGATCGACGCCGCCCGTGAGCGCCTCGGCCGGCCCCTGACGCTGGCCGAGAAGGTCCTCGTCGCCCACCTGGACGACCCCGTCGCGCCGTTCGAGCGCGGCGTCACGTACAACGACCTCCGCCCCGACCGCGTGGCCATGCAGGACGCCACCGCGCAGATGGCGCTCCTCCAGTTCATGACGGCCGGCCTGCCCGAGGTGGCGGTGCCCTCCACGGTGCACTGCGACCACCTGATCCAGGCCAAGGAGAACGGCAAGGTCGACCTGCTCGCCGCGGAGGAGGGCAACGCCGAGGTCTACGACTTCCTCGAGTCCGTCTCGGCCCGCTACGGCATCGGCTTCTGGCAGCCCGGCTCCGGGATCATCCACCAGGTCGTGCTCGAGCAGTACGCGTTCCCCGGCGGGATGATGGTCGGCACCGACAGCCACACGCCCAACGCCGGTGGCCTCGGCATGGTGGCGATCGGCGTCGGCGGCGCCGACGCGGTCGACGTGATGACCGGCTTCCCGTTCAACGTGCGGTGGCCGCGGCTCATCGGCGTGCACCTCACGGGCGAGCTCAACGGCTGGTCCTCGCCGAAGGACGTCATCCTCAAGGTCGCCGAGATCCTCACGGTGAAGGGCGGCACCGGCGCGATCGTCGAGTACTTCGGCCCGGGTGCGGACAGCATCTCCTGCACCGGCAAGGCCACGATCTGCAACATGGGCGCCGAGATCGGCGCCACCACGTCGCTCTTCGCGTACGACGACGCGATGCGCCGCTACCTCAAGGCGACAGCGCGCGAGGAGATCGCCGACGCCGCCGACGCGGTCACCCGCCACCTCCGGCCCGACGACGAGGTCGTCGCCGCGCCCGACCGCTACTACGACGAGGTCATCGAGATCGACCTGTCGATGCTCGAGCCGCACATCAACGGGCCGGCCACGCCCGACCTCGCACGCGAGGTCGGCGCGCTGGGCGACGAGGCCCGCGCCAACGACTGGCCGCTCGACATCTCGGCCGCCCTCGTCGGCTCGTGCACGAACTCGTCCTACGAGGACATCTCCCGCGCCGCCTCGATCCTCCGCCACGCGGCCGACAACGGCCTCACGGTGCAGGCGCCGCTGATGATCACCCCGGGCTCGGAGCAGGTCCGCGCCACGATCGCCCGCGACGGGCTGCTCGAGGTGTTCGAGGCCGCCGGGGCGACCGTGCTCGCCAACGCCTGCGGCCCGTGCATCGGCCAGTGGTCGCGACCGGCCGAGGACAACGACCACGTCAACACGATCGTCACCTCGTACAACCGCAACTTCCCGAAGCGCAACGACGGGTCGGTCAACACCCTCGCGTTCGTGACCTCACCGGAGACGGTGGTCGCGCTCGCCCTCGCCGGCACGCTCGACTTCAACCCGCTCACCGGCACCCTGCCGAACGCCGACGGCGACCAGGTCCAGCTGCGCGTGCCCGTCGGCGAGGAGCTCCCCGCCAAGGGCTTCGACCCGGGCGAGTCGGGCTTCATCGCACCGCCGGCCGACGGCGGCGACGTGGACGTCGTCGTCCGACCCGGCTCCGAGCGGCTGCAGCTGCTCGAGCCGTTCGCGGCGTGGGACGGCTCGGACTACCTCGACCTGCCGATCCTGCTCAAGGCGCAGGGCAAGTGCACGACCGACCACATCTCGATGGCCGGCCCGTGGCTCCGCTACCGCGGCCACCTCGAGAACATCTCGGGCAACCTCTTCCTCGGCGCGGTGAACGCGTTCACCGGGGTCGCCGGCGAGGGCAAGGACCAGCTCGACGGCACGACCAAGTCGTTCCCCGACATCGCGAAGCACTACCACGAGGCCGGTCAGCCCTGGGTGGCCGTCGGCGACGAGAACTGGGGTGAGGGCTCGTCCCGCGAGCACGCCGCGATGGAGCCCCGCTTCCGCGGCGCCAAGGCGATCATCGTCCGCAGCTTCGCCCGCATCCACGAGGCCAACCTCAAGAAGCAGGGCGTCCTCGCGCTGACGTTCGCGGACCCGGCCACGTACGACGAGGTCGGCGAGGACGACCGGATCAGCATCCTCGGGCTCGCGGACCTCGCGCCGGGGCGTCCGGTGGAGTGCGTGCTCACGAAGCCCGACGGCACGACCGTGCCGTTCACCTGCAACCAGACGATGAGCGACGAGCACATCGGGTGGTTCCGCGCCGGCTCGGCGCTCAACATCATCCGGGCCCGCACCGCCGGCTGAGCCGCCGCGTTCCGGCCGACGCCGTGGTCGTGATCGGACCACGGGGGACGCAAGCACCGGGGTTCGGCGGCCGGGCGGGCGGGCGTTTCCCTCCGGGATCCTGCCCGGCGTGCCGATGGTTGGGTCCATGGAGACGATCGCGCCCGAGGCGGCGGCGCCGACCGCGGACCGCGGCACGCGCACCCGGCGCCGACCGACGGCCCTGCAGCTCGCCGTCGCGCTCGTGCTGGTGCTGTACGGCGTGGCGGCGCTGCCGGCGCGCTCGACGACCAGCTCCGACGTCCACCGCCGGCAGGCCGCCGCGCTCGCCGACGGGCACCTCGACATCCGGCCGGTGCCCGCCGAGCTCCGCCGCCTGGCCGATCCCTACGACCCGGGCCAGAACATCCGGGTGCGACTCGACGGCGTGCAGGACCTCGCGTACGCGGACGGCCGCCTCTACTCGGCGCACGGCCTCACGGTCCCGCTCCTGCTCCTGCCGTCGGAGGTGCTCCTCGGCACGGCGCCGCCGAACTGGGTCGTGGCCCTGGCGTGCGCGTGGTGCGGGTTCCTCGCCGGCGTGGCGCTGCTGCGACGGCTGCGGCGCCGGTTCGTCCCGTCCCTGACCGCGTGGGCCGAGGCCGCGGTGGTGGTCGCGTTCGGGCTGTGCTCCCCCGTGTGGCTCCTCCTGGGCGCCGGCGGCGGCTACGAGGCGGCGATCGCCGCCGCGTTCGCCTGCACGATGGCCGGCACGGCGCTCCTCGTGCGGGCGACCGAGCCGGCCGACCGGGTGCTGCTGCCGTCGGCCGTCGGCGGTGCCGTGCTGCTCGGCCTCGCGGTCGGGGCGCGACCGACGATGGTGGTCGGCGGGATCGTCGTCGCCGTGGCCGCCGTCGCGGCGTGGCGGACCGGTCGGGCGCGCGCCGCGGCCGCGGTGCTCCTCCCCTACGCCGCCGTCATCGGCGTGCTCGCGTGGTGGAACCTGGCCCGCTTCGGCTCGCCCACGGAGTTCGGCTTCGGCTACCAGCTGTCGGTCTGGGACATGACCCGGTACCCCGTGTACCGGGCCGCCTACGTCGGGCCCAACGTCGCCGACTACCTGGCCGCCGTGCCGCAGGTCCACGGATCGTGGCCGTGGCTCTCGCTGCGACCGCTGGTCGGTGGGAACCGGCCGGACGCCCACACCGCCGAGCCGATCGTCGGCGTGCTCCTGCTGGCGCCGGTGCTGCTCGTCGGCCTGGCGTGCCTCGCCACGTCGTTCGTGGGCATGTGGCGGCGGGCGCGGGCGCTGGCCGTCGCGGCCGCCACCGCGCTCGTGACCGGCGTGCTCGCGCTCGTGCTGGTGTCGCTGCCGTTCAACACGTCGACCATGCGCTACGCCGTCGACTTCACGCCGCTGCTGCTGCTGGCCGCGTGCGCCGGCTGGGCGTGGGCCCGGACGGTGGCCGCCGACGACGAGCGGCGGCGGCTCGACGTGGCGTGGGTGGCGGCGACGGTGATCGGCGTGGTGGTCGCCGGGCTCGTCCAGCTGCCCGGCTGACGGCCGGGGCGCTCAGTCGGAGCCGGGCCGGCGCGCCGACTCGTGGCCCGCCGCCCCCTCGACGTCGTCGGGCACGATCCCGTGCGGGTACGTGCGCGCCAGCTCCTCGGCGGTGGGCGTCCGGTCCTCCCGCGCCTCGGCCGGCAGCAGGTCGACGATGGCCGACATCATCCGCGCCGTGTCGCCCTCCACGTCGTCGCCGTCGAGCGGCACCGGCTCGCCGACGCGCAGCCGGACCGTCGGCGGGTGCAGGACGTTCGTGACGTCGGGGAAGCGCGCGCTGCGCGGCCACACGCGCTCGGTGCCCCAGAGGCCGACGGGGACGATCGGCGCGCCGGTGGCGTGCGCGAGCCGCACGGTGCCCCACCGACCCTGCAGCGCGGGGTCGAAGAACGCGGGCCCGCGCGGGATCGTGCCCTGCGGCATGATCGCCACCATCTCCCCCGCGGCGAGCGCCTCCTGCGCGGCGCGCAGCGGCTCGTCGGAACCGGTCCCCCGGTCCACGCGGATGCCCCCGAGCGCGGTGGCGAGGTCGCCGACGATCGGCGCGTCGAAGACCTCCTTCTTCCCGAGGAACCGCACCGGCCGCCCGCGCTTGGCGAGCAGGTAGCCGATGGCGAGCGGGTCCAGGTACGAGCGGTGGTTGGCGACGAGGATGGCCGGGCCCGCCTTCGGGATTCGCTCCAGGCCGCCGAGGTCGAAGCGCACCCACGGCAGGAGCTGCGCCTGCGCGAGGAGGAACAGGACGCGCTGCGGCTCCAGCCCCGCGAACTTCGGGACGCCGGCCGGCACGTCGAGGTGGACGATCGGCCAGCGGCGGACCGTCGCCACGCCGATCATCCGGGGGTCGGGGTTCACCGCCTGCGGGTGCCCCACGATGCTGAGCAGCGGCGTGTCGTAGTAGCTGTCCGAGTACGCGTAGCTGGCGTCGAGGTCGACGTCGTGCTCCCCCGCCCACTCGGCCACGGCCCGCGCCTTGCCACGGCCCCACACGAACTCGCCGTCGATCGTCCCGTCGAAGTGGCCGTCTCGCCGCCCGTAGGTGGTGGCGATCACGTCGTCGAAGCCGAGCCGCTCGGCGAGCGGGCGGATCAGGTCGGCCGGCGTCGTCGTGGCCATGACGATGGGCCGGCCCGCGGCGCGGTGCTCGTCGAAGAGCTGGTGGGCGTACGGCAGCACAGCGTTCGCCAGCGGCGCCGACGCTCGGGCGGCGGCCTCGTGCACGAGGTCCACGGACCACCCCCGGGCCATGCGGGCCCCCTGCCGGGTGAGGAGCATCGACGGCCAGGTCTCGCCGATCACGTCGAAGACCTTGAACAGGACGGACTCCACGCCGATGCTGCGCTCGGGCAGCAGCCCGACGTGCCGCAGCGACTCGCCGATGATCGGACCGGACGCCCCCGACAGGAGGGTGCGGTCGAGGTCGAAGAACGCGGCGCCCCGCGACCTGCCCTCGGTGCCGTCGTCAGCCATGTGCTGGAACCTACTCCCGGCGCCCCGGCCGGCGGACCGGCCCGGCAGGAGCGCTCCCGGTGCGGCACGCCGGCGGCGGAAAACGGCCGAAGGACTGGCGGGGGGAGCCAGTCCTTCAGCAGGTTGCGCCTCCGGTCCGGGGGGGGGATGGACCGTGGCGCCGGACCGAGTGGGACAGGGGGGCCGTCCTCGACCTCGGTCGTTCTTGGTGAGCACCACGATAGCCAGGAGCAAGCAATCGGTCAACGCAATATGCCAGATAGTTGGTATCGTGTCGGGCGATGGACCGGAAGCAGCTCCGGGCGTTCGTCGCCGTCGCCGAGCACCGCTCGTTCTCCGCCGGCGCCCGCGCGCTGGGCACCGTGCAGTCGAACGTCTCGGCCCACATCGCCCGGCTCGAGAAGGAGCTGGGCGTCACGCTCATCGACCGCTCGACCAACGAGCCGACCGACGAGGGCCGCGCCGTGCTCGAGCGCGCCCGCCGCATCGAGACGGAGTTCGAGGCGCTCGACGCCGACGTGGCCTCGCTGCGCGACGTGGTGTCGGGCTCCGTCCGCATCGGCGCGATCGGCACCACCGCCCGCTGGCTCGTCCCGCCGCTGCTCACCGCGGTGGACGAGACCTACCCGGGGATACGCACCATCGTCCTCGACGCCACGACCAGCTCGCTGGTGCTCAACCTGGTGTCGGGCACCATCGACCTCGCCGTCATCAACCTGCCCGTGGACGAACCGGACCTGATCGTGGAGCCACTGTTCGACGAGGACCGGGTGCTCATCGTCCCGCTCGGGCACCCGCTGTACGAGCGGGACAGCGTCACCCTCGTGGAGCTGGCCGAGCACGAGCTCCTGCTCGAGGCCCGGGGCACGGCGTTCCGGGACGTCCTCGACCACGCCGCCCACCAGCAGGGCGTCGAGCTGCGGGCGAAGGCCGAGTTCGACGGCATGCGCCTCCTCACCTCGCTCGCCTTCGCCGGCTTCGGCGCCGGCATCGTGCCCGCGTCGGCCATCCCGAACAACGTCGACGGCACCTGGCGCTGGATCCCCGTGGAGGGCGTGCCCGGCCGCAGCGTGGGACTCGCCCGCCGGCGCCGGGGCCTGCTCACCGCCGCCCAGCGGGTCGTGGCGGAGCAGATCCGGCAGGTGATCGCGACCGGCAGCGAGGACGTCGAGGGGATCGTGGCCTCACGGCCGAACCGGGCCGTGTGAACCCGACGTGAAAACCGCCGGCGACGGTCGGGCGGGGCGGTGGCGCGCCGTAAGCTGTGAGCGGACTTCACTCCTGGAGAACACCTCGTGGCCGACAGCATCACCATCACCGACAACCGCACCGGCGAATCGCTGGAGATCCCCATCATGGACGGGGGGATCGACGGGAAGGCCTGGGCGAAGCTCCTGCCGGGCATCTGGTTCCACGACCCCTCCTTCGGGGCCACCAGCGCCGCCGCCTCCTCGATCACGGAGCTGGACGGCGAGGCGGGCATCCTCCGCTACCGGGGCTACCCCATCGAGCAGCTGGCCGAGTCCTCGAGCTACCTCGAGGTGGCCTACCTCCTGATCTTCGGCGAGCTGCCCACGCCGGAGCAGTTCGAGGACTGGCGCTACGAGATCACCCACCACACGTTCATCCACGAGAACGTGCGCAAGCGCTTCATGGAGGGCTTCCACCACGACGCCCACCCCATGGGCATCCTGATCTCCACCATCGCCGCGCTGTCGACCTTCTACCCCGAGGCCAAGGACCTGTCGCCCGACGTGGTGATGAAGCAGGTCATCCGGCTGATCGCCAAGATGCCGACGCTCGCCGCCGGCGCCTACCGCCACAGCGTCGGGATGCCGTTCGTCTACCCCGACAACAGCCTCGACTTCGCCGCCAACTTCCTCTCGATGATGTGGAAGACCGCCGAGCCGCGCTACGACGCCAACCCCGTGCTGGCCCGGGCGCTCGACGTGCTGTTCATCCTCCACGCCGACCACGAGCAGAAC